>NZ_JBBNGE010000024.1:0-51990 GCF_040095255.1 Segatella sinensis
GAAATATGTACAATAAAATGAATTTTGTCGCTTTGCAAGCAAAATCCCACTAAACCCTATAGGTTGCGGATTTGAGGTATATTTTACCTTTCATCCATGGGGGTATTCTGTAATTCTTGCGTTATAGCAATAAAAGAATGAATAAAAGTACAGTTATGAAAGGTAAAGAGATTATTTTTGCGCTCTCGATTCTAACCTTGCCAGCTCCAACGTTGGCAGGCACGCCGAAGATGATGGTGGAGGCTCAGACTTCTACCACCATCCGTCAGCAGATGGATTGGCTGCACCGCATCAGGAAAATCAACTTCGTCTATGATTCATTGCTTGATGGGGAATTGAACATCAAGTATCATGGACCAGATATCCAGCATCTTTCGGTGAAAAAGGCACTGAAGGCACTTTTCGAGAAAACTCATATTCTATATAATATCAATGCGAACTATGTGATATTGAAGCGAAAACCCGTACAACAAATATCAACATCTTACACGAATATCAATCACAAAGTTCAGCAGGTTCAGCGTCGCCATACTCTCAGCGGATACGTCCGTGACGAGAGTGGCGAATCGCTGATTAATGCCACCATCTATGATCTGACGGATGGCATCGGTACAACCACCAATGAATATGGTTTCTTTTCGCTTACCCTGCCCGAAGGCGAGCATCAGCTTCGCTTTTCGTATGTGGGCTATGCCGACAAGGTGGAGAAGCTGAATCTCTCGAAAGATATGCATCATAATATGGCACTCCGTGTTGATGGTAAATTGCCTGAGGTGGTGTAGCTGGCGATTTGAACTCTCCGCTTCTTACTACGCAAACCGGCAAGCGCTCCTTTTCGAACAAGGATATCAAGACCGAGTTTGCCCTGATGTCTTCACCTGATGTGGTGAAGATCCTGCAGCGTGTGAGTGGAGTGGCAGAAGGACAGGAGTTGGCAAGCGGACTCTATGTGCATGGCGGCAATGGCGATGAGAACCTTTATCTGATAGATGGTACTCCGCTTTATGATACGAATCATGCGCTGGGGCTTTTCTCCAGTTTCAATGCCGATGTGGTGAAGAATGTGGATTTCTACAAGAGCGGCTTTCCTGCACGATATGGTGGAAGATTGTCGTCGGTGGTGGATGTGCGTACTGCCGATGGAAACATGAATCAGTTTCATGGTGCCTATCGCATCGGACTGCTCGATGCCAGTGTACAGTTTGAGGGACCTATCCAGAAAGGCAAGACCTCTTATAATATAGGTATGCGCCGTTCCTGGCAGGATCTGCTGTCCCGTCCCTTGACCAAGGCTTTCTCTGAGCCAGACGAGAAACTTTCGATAGGTTATTACTTCATGGACCTGAATGCCAAGGTAACCCATCGGTTCAGCGACCGTTCGAAGATAGACTTGAGCCTCTATCATGGAAAAGACAGTTGGGACGTGAAGGATGATTTGGACGAAAGCAAGGGAGATTGGTATCATGAAGGCGATTCATATAATAAGGAATTAACGAAGGCGCAGCTCAATTGGGGAAACTTCAATGCAGCTTTGAACTGGAATTATCTGTTCTCGCCGAAGCTCTTTGCTAACTTCACGGCTGTATATTCCCATAACCGTTCCAAACTCTATTCCCTGGATGATGACAGGGAAATCTATCCACAAACCAAGAAAGAATGGGTGTGGAGTCATTTGGAGCATGGCTATACTTCTACTATCTATGATGCCGGATATCGCACGGCATTCGATTATCGTCCGAATCCACGTCATCATATCCGTTTCGGTCATGACTACACGATGCATCTCTTCCGTCCACAGACAGTGATGCAGCTTGACTATATGGGAAGTGGAAGTGGTGCTGAGATGGATACCATCCGTGTGAATAGTACCAATAGACATGTGTCTCATGAATGGTCGGCGTATGCGGAGGATGAAATCTATTTCAGTGATAAATGGAGCCTGGATGCTGGTTTCCATCTGGGATAGTTTCATATCAGCGATAAGAATTTCTTCAATATCGACCCTCGCTTCGCCCTGAAATACCAGTGGAGTCATGCGGTATCGCTGAAGGCTTCTTTCACGCAGATGACTCAGTATGTGCATAAGATATCCAACAGTTATCTGGATTTGCCTACAGATTATTGGGTGCCAACCACCAAGGATTTGAAACCGATGCGTTCTTATCAGATAGCGGCTGGCATCTATGCGCAGCCGAATCGCCACTGGATCTTATCGCTCGAAGGCTATTACAAGCTCTCAAAGCATCTTCTGCAATACAGCAGTTGGCTGGGAATCGAACCTCCGGCAGAGAATTGGGATAGTCAGGTGATGGATGGCAAGGGATTGTTCTATGGTTTGGAGGCAGATGCCACATATTGTACCAATCACCTGACCTTGAGCGGTTCCTATACGCTTTCCTGGAACAAGCGGAAGTATGATGAGTTCTATCAGGACTGGTATTACGACAAGTATGACAATCGCCATAAGTTGAATCTTTCCTTGAGATATGATTTCAACAGGAAGGTGAGCTGCTATGCGGTGTGGAGTTATCATTCCGGCAATCATGCCACCGTGCCAACTCAGATGGCGGCACTGCCTGGCTTGCCGGATGGCGGCAATCAATATCCTGGCGGTTGGTGGGATTCGGTATCTTTTGTCTATGCCATCCCCAACAACCTGACCTTGCCGGCTTATCATCGTCTGGACTTGGACTTTGATTTCCATCATGTTACCAAGCATGGACATGAGCGCATCTGGAACTTGAGCATCTACAATGCATATTGTCACCTGAACTCGATGTATGTCAAGGTGGATTACGATGAGGAAACAAAGCAGTTTACGGCAAAGAACAGGGGATTTGACCCAATCATTCCTTCGTTCAGCTATACCATCAAGTTCTAATGAATAGCATGGCGAATAATAGATGTAGATTTTATGTAAAGATAAAAAGAAATAAAAATGAAGACAATGATATATAGGGCATTTAGCCTCATGCTTTTTTGCCTGGCATTGGTTTCCTGCAAAGATGATTTTGATATTCAAAAGCTGCAGGATCATTCCCGGCTGGTGGTGTATTGCTTTCCTACCGAAGGTGATACTACGCTCGTCAGTGTAGCTAAGAGTCTGCCTGTTGCATCAGTGAAGGGGAATGTTGACATCTTATCCCGCGAAAAGGTAGATGCACATATTATATATAAGGTGAATGGGGTGGAGCAAACGGTGAAACGCATCGCAAACGAGGAAGAGGCTCAACTTTTTACCAGAAGCACAAACTCCGATGTTCTTTCACAACTGGTAGGCCAGTATTATGTGGTAGGCAAGCAGAAGGCTGGAGATAAAATCAGTCTCCAGGTTTCTGCCCAGGATTTCTCATCTGTTTCAGCATCTACTTATATCCCAGAGAAGGTAGGAGTGGAGTTGGGCGATGTTAAATTGGAAATGAAATCATCGGATGGTTATAATACGATAACCATTGATAGGGTAGAAGCCATTTTCCATGATAATCCTTCTTCGGAAGATTATTATTCGGTGAAGCTCAGATTACTGAATCGAGAAATGGACCGTGATCTGGGGCTGCTGACAGACAATGAACCCTTGTTGAACAAGAAGTCGAAGCTGGATGATGATTTCGGTATGGATGATTATGAGTATTTTGGTAATGCCTATATCTTCAATGACCGTACGATAAATGGCAAGACCTATACACTTCATCTGGATACCTACTCTTATTCATATCGTCAGTCATTTTATAGTTTTTCTTATCTAGTAGATTTATACAAGGTAACTCCTGAATATTATCGGTTTCTCAAGAGTATCAACGATGCACAGAGCAACAGTTGGGCAGATGTGGGCTTGATGCAGGTTACCCCTACCTATTCGAATGTAAAAGGAGGCTTCGGAGTGGTGGCTGGCTACAATATAAGTTCTGTTTCGAAGTTCTTCTGCTCTTCCGATTCCTAAGATAATGGAGAAATTTAAAGGAAGAAAGGAATTCTATGATGAAGATCAACAAGAACGAACAGGATTTTGTGCTGAAGTATTTTCAGCCGGGCAAGCTGGATACCTGGAAGGCCTTGCAGAAGGTGAAGGCTCGGGTTGGCATTGCTGATGAAGAAGTTTCGCATGCTGCAACTGCATCTTTACGCATGCGTCGCATCCGCTGGATAGCTGTGGCTGCATCTATTCTGGTGCTCTTCACCATAGGCGCCTATACGCTTTTGCAGCCAAAGACGGTGACGCTTTCTGCTGAATCGGAAGTAGTGGCGTATTATCTGCCTGATGGAACGAAGGTATCGTTGATGCCTCATTCTTCTTTTTCCTATCAGGAAGATGATTGCAGAAAGGTGGAGATGAAGGGCTGCATCTATTATCAGGTGAAGCACGATGAACAGCATCCTTTCGATGTGATGGGAGAGCATGGACATGTAAGGGTGCTCGGTACCCAGTTTATGGTGGATGAAAGAATGGATGCTCCCGAAGTGATGGTAACCGGCGGAAAGGTGCTTTTTACGGCTCGTAGCTCTGAAGAGGGTGTCTTCCTGACCAAGGGCAAGCGAGCCCGTTTGCTGAAAGGGGCTGCCCAGCCTGAGTTGTTGGCTGATTACGACATCAACGATGTGGCATGGGCTACGCATCGTTTGCATTTCAACAATACACCGCTATCAGAAGTATTGGAGAAATTGACAGAACTGTCAGGTGTCAAATATACAGCTTCTGATGAAAGTAAGCGTCTGACGGGTGATTTTGAAACAGATTCCATTCCGCAGGTCATCCAAGTAATAGAAGAAACATTGGGTGTTCAGATAAGACTGGCTTACATTGGCAAGCAGCCAAAATAATATCATACAATAAAAGGGCATTCCGAGAGGAAAGCCCTTTTATGTCGAAAATAATCTTAACAATTATTTATTGAGTGCATCAGCGAGCTCAGCACCAGCCTTAAACTTAGCCACCTTCTTAGCTGCAATCTGGATCTTCTCCTTGGTTGCTGGGTTGATACCCTCGCGAGCAGGACGCTCGTTTACGCTGAAGGTACCGAAGCCTACCAACTGGATTTTGTCACCTGCGATGAGAGCCTCCTTCAATGCATTAGTAGTTGCGTCGAGAGCAGCCTTAGCCTGTGCCTTTGAGATCTCTGCACCTGCTGCAATCTTGTCGATCAATTCTGTCTTGTTCATAATTATACGTTATTAAATGATTAGTAATTTTATTCTATTATCGATTTTGCTTACAAATATAGTCTTTTCCTTTGAAAGTTCAAATAAAAAAAGCAGAAAAGTGATGAAAATAGTGAAATTTTATTGTAATCTACTCATTTTTTGGTGATTTCACGGATATTTTTAGTAATTTTGCCACCAAATTTCAAATTTTAATAAGATCATTAATAGTTAAGGCAAAAATTGTTATGCGCAATATTCCAATAGTTACAAAGAATCTGCTGATAGTGAATGTGGTGGCCTTTCTGGCCTGCCTGGTCATGGGAAAGAACGGAACCGATGGGTATGTTCTCAATGATATCTTGGGACTTCATTTCTTCATGGCTTCCGATTTTCATATTTATCAGTTGTTTACGTATATGTTCATGCATGGTGGTTTCGAGCATATTCTCTTCAATATGTTCGCCCTTTGGATGTTCGGATGTGTAGTAGAAAGAGTCTGGGGACCGAAGAAGTTCCTTTTTTATTACATAGCCTGCGGCGTAGGTGCCGGCCTCTTTCAGGAAGCAGCTCAGTATGTTACCTATATCGTCAAGGATATGTCTGCCTATGAGTTTGTAGTAAGTGGTGAGGGCGCCCGTATGGCTATGGGCGATTATCTCAACATGTGGACAACCGTAGGTGCATCGGGTGCCATCTATGCCATCCTGCTTGCATTCGGAATGATTTATCCTAATGAGCGAATATTCATCTTCCCGTTGCCTGTACCTATCAAGGCGAAGTATTTCGTGATTGGATATGCAGCCATCGAGCTCTTCTCTGCCTTGGCAACCCGTGGCGATGGTGTGGCACATATTGCCCATCTGGGAGGTATGGTATTCGGTTTCTTCATGATCCGTTACTGGCGTAAGCAGATGGATGGTGGTTATCATAACTCTTCTGCTGCCGATTCTTTCGATAAGTTACGTAATATGTTTGGGGGTAGAAACAAGAAGACCAAGCAACGTTTCGATTATACCCGCAATGAGAACTATACCCGCAACGATAATTATAGCCGTAATGATACCTATACCACAGATTTCCAGCGTACAGATGAAGCCGAAGAGCGCAAGAAGGCTGCACAGAAGGAGATTGACCGTATCTTGGATAAGATACGCAAGAGTGGTTATGACAGTCTGACCCGAGAAGAGAAACAGACTCTTTTTGACCAGAGTAACAGATAGCGTCATGTTGAATGGATTAAGGGATTTTACGGTCAAGATGGTGGCAGGAGCCAATGTGGCTACTGTTGCCTTTATGTTATTGGTGGGATATTCTGATCTGCTGAATCCGGAACGTTTTCCCGCATTCTGCAATGCAGGACTGCTCTTTCCGGTCTTTCTTTCCCTCAATCTTGGCTTTCTGATATTCTGGGTCGTCTTCCGTGCCAGGTATGTTCTCATTCCTTTGTTGGGCTTTCTGGTCAACTTCGTACCTGTCCGGCAGTATATGCCGGTCAATATGAAGGGAGATGCTCCGAAGGGAAGCATCAAGGTTCTGTCGTACAATACCTGGGGATTCGGAAATCAAACGGAAGATGAGGATGGACTGAATATCTGCCTGTCTTATCTGTTGGAACAGAATGCCGATATCGTCTGCCTGCAGGAAGCGCAGCCTACCGGCAGGAATGCAGAGCAGATAGACAGTATGCTGAAGCCGATTTATGCTTATCAGGACGTTACGGTTCATCCCCATGGCGGAAACGCCTTGATGCTGCTGAGTAAATATCCTATCCTTTCCAAGGAACTGATTCCCTATGAATCACAGGGGAATATGAGTGTGGCTTACCGTTTGAAAATCAACGATAAGCCAGTTCTGCTTATCAATAATCATCTGGAGACAACGGGTTTGAGCCAGGAAGACCGTCAGCAGTTCAAGAAACTGGTTGTAGGCAAACTGCAGGTAGATACTGCCGAGCAGACCTCCAAGCTTCTGGTGGTGAAGTTGGCAGAGGCAACGAAGAAGCGTGCGCCCCAAGCCGAAGCGGTGGCGAGATACATCAGGGAGCATCGGGGGATGAGTACAATCCTTTGCGGTGACTTCAATGACGGACCGATCTCTTACGTACATCGCACGATAGCTAAGAAACTGGTAGATTGCTATGTAGAAAGTGGAAACGGACCGGGAATCAGCTATCATCGTGGTGGATTTTTCGTACGGATAGACAATATCATGTGTTCTGAGGATTGGGAGCCTTATGAGTGCAAAGTAGATGATAAAATAGCGGTTTCAGATCATTATCCTATCATCTGTAAGCTAAAAAAGCGCCCAAAAAAGCAAAAATAAGGCAATTTATTCTTATATAAGAAAAAAAATGCGTATTTTTGCACGTCATTATATATGTAATGATGAATTATAAAGCTGAAAATAAATAAATTAATAACAATAAAATAGAAATGCAAAACAAAGGAATTGTAATTTGTGTAGCCGTCTTACTGACTCTCGCAAGTATCTTCTATTTGTCATTCTCGTTTGCCACACGTTACTATGACAGCGAGGCTGCAAAGATCAAAGACCCTATTGCTCAGCAGGATTATAAGGATTCTGTAAAGTACCTGGGTGTTTATTCTTACCAGAACTGCTTGGAGACCCAGATTGGTCTTGGACTTGACCTGAAGGGCGGTATGAACGTAATTCTTGAGATTTCTGTACCTGATGTAATTGAAAACCTTGCCGATCACAAGACCGACGCTGGTTTTACCAATGCCATGAAGGAAGCCAGAGCTCAGGAAGAAGCTAACGGTGGTGACTTCGTGTCACTTTTCATTAACGCTTATCACAAGAGCGCACCTGGTCATAAACTCGCAGAGGTATTTGCTACCCAGCAGTTGCAGGGCAAGGTTTCTCCTCAGAGCAGCGATGCAGAGGTAGAGAAGGCTATCCGCGCTTCTGTACAGGAGGCTATCGACAACTCTTTCAACGTTGTCCGCACCCGTATCGATAAGTTCGGTGTTGTTCAGCCTAACATCCAGAAGTTGGAAGGTCAGCAGGGCCGTATCATGGTAGAAATGCCTGGTATCAGCCAGCCAGAGCGTATGCGTAAGATGCTTCAGGGTAGTGCTAACCTTGAGTTCTGGGAGACATATAACTCAGAGGAAATCGCTCCTTATCTCCAGCAGCTCGATACTCATATCGCTAACGGTGACAATGGTGAGGAGAAGAATGATACTGTAGCTGCAGATTCTGCTGCCGCTAAGAAGAAAGTAGCTAAGGCCGAGCCTAAGAAGGCAGAAGCTAAGTTCTCTATCAAGAAGAAGGACGATGCTGCTGCCAAGGTAGGCGCGGATGCTCAGAATGCTGCTGCTATCAAGGCTCACCCACTGTTGGCTCGTTTGCAGCTTGGTGGTGGTTTGAGTACTGTTGGTTACGCCAGCGTTCGCGATACAGCTGCTATCAACAAGATTATCTATTCTGCAGTGGCTAAGCGCCTGTTGCCTTCAGACTTGCGTTTGCTCTGGAGTGCTCAGCCTGCTGACAATATCAAGATGAAGAACATCTATGAGCTTCACGCTTTGAAGGTGACAACTACTACAGGTCGTGCTCCATTGGAGGGTGATGTCATCACAGACGCTAAGGATGAGTTCGACCAGATGGGTTCTCCTGTTGTAAGCATGAAGATGAATACAGAGGGTGCCCGCAAGTGGGCTCAGATGACCAAGGCTAACGTGGGCAAGGCTATCGCTATCGTTCTGGATGGTGTAGTTTACTCTGCTCCTCGTGTAAACGGTGAGATTGATGGTGGTAACTCACAGATTTCCGGTAACTTCACTATCGAAATGACCAAGGACTTGGCTAATACATTGAAGTCTGGTCGTATGCCAGCTCCTGCACGTATCGTTCAGGAGGAGGTTGTTGGTCCTACTCTCGGTGCACAGTCTATCCAGATGGGTATCATCTCATTCGTTGTAGCTTTCGTACTCCTGATGGTTTACATGGTGATGATGTACAACATCATTCCTGGTATGATGGCTAACCTGGCATTGCTTGTCAATGTATTCTTCACACTCGGTATTCTGACGTCATTCCAGGCAGCCTTGACATTGCCGGGTCTTGCCGGTATGGTCTTGTCTCTGGGTACTGCCGTGGATGCCAACGTGCTTATCTATGAGCGTATCAAGGAGGAGCTTCGTTCTGGCAAGGGTATGAAGCAGGCTGTAGCTGCCGGTTATGGCAATGCTTTCTCAGCTATCTTCGACTCTAACTTGACTTCATTGATTACAGGTGTCATCCTGTTGACTACCGGTACAGGTCCTATCCGTGGTTTCGCTACTACTTGGATCATCGGTATCATCGTTTCGTTCTTCACAGCTGTATTCTTGACTCGTCTGGTTTACGACTATAAGTTGAATCACGACAAGTGGATGCACTGCAAGTTTGATACTCCTGTTTCTCACAACCTGATGCAGGGCAAGAAGTACAAGTTCATGTCTATGTACAAGACTACCTTCACCGTAGCTATCGTTGCTGCTGTGGTATTCATCGGTAGCTTCTTTGTTCGTGGCTTGAGCAAGAGTATCGACTTCACTGGTGGTCGTAACTATGTAGTACAGTTCGAGAACCCAGTAGAGCCTGAGCAAATCCGTACCGTTCTTGGCGGTGCTTTCGTCAATGCAGATGGTACTAAGGCTACTACAAGTGCTATCGCTATCGGTACAGATGGTAAGACAATCCGTGTATCTACCAACTATATGATTGAGAGCAACAGTCCAACTGTTGACGATGAGGCTGAGACTATCCTCTACAACGCCTTGAAGAAGGCTAACCTGGTATCTCAGAAGAGTGTTGAGGCATTCAAGAACCCAGACGTTCGTCAGGGTGGTTCTATCATCAGTAGTACTAAGGTAGGTCCTTCAGTAGCTAAGGATATCACTATGGGTGCTATCTATAGTGTGCTCTTCGCTCTGATTGCCATCTTCCTCTACATCCTGGTACGTTTCCGCAACGTGGCCTTCTCTGTAGGTTCTACTATTGCGTTGGCATTCGATGCCTTGACAGTAATCGGTTTCTACTCACTCCTGTGGGGGCTCGTTCCATTCTCATTGGAGATCGACCAGACCTTCATCGGTGCTATCCTGACCGTGGTAGGTTACTCTATCAATGATAAGGTGGTAGTATTCGACCGTATCCGTGAGAACTTGAAGTTGCATCCAAAGGGAGATCGTCAGCAGATCTTCAATGCATCTATCAATGAGACATTGGCTCGTACCATCAATACATCTACATCTACATTGATTGTGTTGCTCTGTATCTTCATCCTCGGTGGTGACAGTATCCGCAGCTTCTCATTCGCAATGATTCTGGGTGTTGTATTCGGTACATTATCTTCTATCTTCATCGCTTCTCCTATGGCTTACATCGTTCTTGGTCGCAAGATCAAGGAGGAGCCTGCTGAAGAGGCTGCTGTTGCAGAGGTTAAGTAAAACGTAAACAATAAGAGATTCTTCTGTTTCTGTCCGGTGAATGCCGGATGGAAATAGGGAATCATCAAGACTATAAAACGATAAAAGGTCGCTTCCTGGTTAAATAGGAGCGACCTTTTATCGTTTACGTGGTCCCACCGAGAATCGAACTCGGATCAAAGGTTTAGGAAACCTCCGTTCTATCCGTTAAACTATGGGACCTTCGAAAACTGACTGCAAAGATACATTAAAACATTGACAATACAAAATAAATGACTATGTTTTTAACACTCATCCTATCAAGTTTGCTCACTTTTGTGGAATTAAACTGCGAAAATCTCTTTGATACACGGCATGATTCGCTTAAGAATGATGTCGAGTTCCTGCCTGAAGGTAGTTATCACTGGACTCCCTACCGCTATTGGCATAAGGTGAACCATCTGGGGCAGGTGATTGTGGGGCTGGGGTATGAGGAGGCTTCCGGAGATGTGCAGCTTCCCGACCTGGTGGCTCTCTGTGAGGTGGAAAACGACAGTGTATTGTTTGACCTGACCAAGCGTTCAGTCATCCGTACGGCTGGTTATGAGTATGTGATGACCCATTCGCCCGATGAGCGAGGCATCGATGTAGCCTTGATGTATCAGCCGTTTTCCTTTTCATTGATACATTCCTGGTCTATCCGGGTGAAGCGTCTGCCGGATACCCGTCCTACGAGAGACATTCTCTATGTTTCGGGACGTGTCATCACGGGCGATACGCTGCATGTGTTTGTGGTGCATGCACCTAGTAGAAGAGGAGGAGAGCGTGAATCCCGTCCTTACCGCCTGCAGGTGGCGAGCCAGTTGGCAGAAGCTGTGGATTCCATTTATGCGCTTCAAAGTAGGGCAAAGATCATTGTGGCAGGAGACTTCAATGATTATCACGACTCTCCCGCGCTGGAATATCTCTATCAGCACCACCTTATTAATATATCTGCCGGAGCACGGGGTAGCCATGGGGCAAAGGCCACTTACCGGTGGCATGGAGAATGGCGCAGTCTTGACCAGATACTGCTGAGCGAATCGATGCAACATCAGGAAAATGCCTGCAGAATAGGAGATTTGCCTTTCCTGCTCGAAGATGATGAGAAATATGGCGGTAAAAAACCATATCGCACCTACCTGGGGCCGAGGTATTTGGGAGGTTACAGCGATCATCTCCCATTGGTGGCCCGCATCCGGATAGATGATAAATAAGGCACGATTTACTTGACTTTTCGCAAAAAAGGTGGTGTAAACAGCACTTTTTTGCGAAAAAGCTTGCATATATTGCACAAATTTCGTAATTTTGCGCACGATTTATAAACATATAGTATTAAGATAACAATGACTCACAATTTGTTAAAAGGCAAGCGTGGCATCATCTTCGGTGCACTCAATGAGGAATCAATCGCTTGGAAAGTAGCCGTTAAGGCTGCTGAAGAGGGTGCTACCATCGCACTCAGTAACACAGCTATGGCTTTGCGTATGGGTACGCTGGATAAGCTCGCTGAACAGATCAACGCTCCTATCATCGCAGCGGATGCGACCAGCGTTGAGGATTTGGAAAAGGTTTTCACTGAGGCTCAGGAGAAGCTCGGTGGCAAGATTGACTTCGTGCTCCACTCTGTTGCTATGAGCCCTAATGTTCGTAAGCATCGTACATACGATGATCTCGACTACAATTTCTTGAACAAGACTTTGGATATTTCTGCTATCTCTTTCCACAAGATGTTGCAGGTAGCCAAGAAGTTGGATGCTATCAATGAGTGGGGTTCTGTAGTAGCTCTCACTTACGTAGCTTCTCAGCGTACTTTCTTCGGTTACAACGATATGGCTGATGCCAAGAGCATGCTCGAGAGCATCGCACGCAGCTTCGGTTACATCTATGGTCGTGAGAAGCACGTCCGCATCAATACCATCTCTCAGAGCCCTACAGCAACAACTGCAGGTAAGGGTATCAAGGATATCGCGAATATGATGGACTTTGCTGACAAGATGTCTCCACTCGGAAATGCGGTAGCAGAGGATTGCGCTAACTATTGCGTAATGATGTTCTCTGACTTCACCCGCAAGGTAACTATGCAGAACCTCTTCCACGATGGTGGTTTCTCATCTATGGGTATGAGCCTCCGCGCCATGAACCAGTATGCTAAGGATATGACTCCTTACGAGGATGAGAATGGTAAGGTTATCTACGGATAATAGAAAAACAAGGAAAGGATGATACTCTATATATCATCACATCTATTCATAATAGGCAATATACGCTCATTCCTGCAGGGAAAGAGGTGTATTGCCTATTTGTTTTGCGACTCACACCGAACGAAGTAAGCACGTGCGTCGAACGACGCACGCTCTCACATCGAACGATGCACGTGCTTACTTCGAACGATGCACGGCGCATAATACATAGACTTTACACTATATAAATAGTTATCTTACGCTGTTGGGATATACGACTTTGATACTCATAAAGCAAGTAATTAGAAATTTAAGCAAGTAAACATAAGATAGGAAGCGTATGGATTCATTGTTTTTACTTCAGTTTGCCTGTTTCATCTTCATGTTCATCAATGCCTTCATCGTGGCACTCTCCTGTCTGCATGTAAGATGGAAGAACAAACGATACGAACGTTCAAGATGGATGATAGCAGCAGCCATCACAGGTCTGGCGATACAATATGTGATACAGATGAAGTTCGGATTCCGTGCCATAGACGATGATCTGGGGGCGGTGATCAACATTCTCGTCTATACCCCTTGCTTCTCGCTCATCTGCATGGGCATCTATAATCTGGAGACCACCCGTGCCAACCGCAGGAAGATGCTGGAAACGATGGCGGCTACGGATATGCTGCCCTACGTGAGATATTCACGAGCCAGCATATTCATCCTCTGTCTCCCGGTCCTTATCTTGCCGGTAGCCATGTTCTCCACCACCTTAATTATATATACTAGCTCTTGTGGGGCTGATGGCACTGCTGTTCTTCAACCTTACATTCATAGTCCTTGGCAGCAATTATATTCCTACTGAAGAGCTCCTGGACAAGGAAGCGGAAAACAACCCTCCATCTGAAACTGGAAATGGGGGAGATTGTCTGAAAACCCATAGCAGCCAAAATGTCTCCTAATATTTCTTATTGTTAACACTTTATCTTTGGTTTTCCCGAACATTCGCCGCAAATTAGGATTCTTTATGCAAAATCAGCTAGGTAATTGGCTGAAAACTGCCAAAATCTAGGATTTCGTTAGGAATCTTTAAGTTTTTCATCAAAGACTGCTGCAATGTGGGCTAAATTTCTTGGGTATTCATTCAGAAGAGTCATATTGCGGCAGTAGCATTCACTGATTGTGAAGTTAAAGATATAGTATAAAACTCCTAAGCTGGGCAGGAGTATAAGGTGCCCAGCAAACATAGTCACCCGCACTTCACGGGAAACGACAAGGGTCTATATGCCACGATGATAGGTGGGCGTATAGACCCTTCATCGTGTCTTGATACCTGTTGGGTGGATGATATGGCAGTGTGGTGGTTTCGTGCTACCTGTTTTCATGGTTTGAAGTACCTATTGTATTAAAATATCTTAATATCTCACTTTATGCTCAATGTTTATTTGGTCGTATGTGTAAAAAAGTGTAGTTTTGCATTGATATTACGTGTCAGAAAGTGTAAACTTTCGATATTATCATGTGTCGAAAAGTGTAATAATCTGATTGTTTTATGTGTCTAAAAGTGTAAAGATATGAAGAGAAAGATATATGCTAAGCTTGTAGAATGGAAAAATCAAGAGTGTCATAAGCCGTTGATATTAAACGGGGTAAGACAATGTGGCAAGACTTATATTCTTAAAGAATTCGGTCGTGCAGAGTTTGATAATCTTGCTTATGTAAGTTGCGATAGGAATGATAACCTGCAAGCCATATATGAAGGCGACTTCGATACGGCGAGAATCATTCGAGGATTAAGTGCTTTGACTGGTGTGGATATAATTCCTGGTAAAACCCTTATATTCTTGGATGAGGTGCAAGCATTCCCACAGGCGTTGGAAGCTTTGAAGTATTTCTGCGAAGATGCTCCAGAGTATCATATTGTGGTGGCAGGTTCGCTGTTGGGGGTTGCCCTGCATGCAGGTGTGTCATTTCCCGTAGGCAAGGTTCAGACAATGCGTCTGTTCCCTATGGATTTTGAAGAATTTCTTATGGCTATGGGAGAGGACCAGCTGCTCAAGCTGATGCACAGCAAGGATTATGCGTTAATGAATGCGTTCCACGAAAAACTGAAAGATTATTTGCGTCAATACTATTACGTGGGCGGAATGCCTGAAGTTGTGAAGATGTATATGGAAAACAAATTGCTCGGGCAAGTGCGCACTATTCAGAACGAAATTCTCTCCAATTATGCAAGCGACTTCTCCAAGTATGCTCCTGCACAGGAGGTGCCTCGCATAGATATGGTATGGCAGTCCATACTCGGTCAGCTTTCGAAAGAGAATAAGAAGTTTGTCTATGGGGTATTGAAGAAGGGTGGCAAAGCCAAGGAATTTGAGTTAGCCATACAGTGGTTAGTGGATGTCGGTTTGGTTTATAAAATAACTAAGGTGACAAAGCCTGAGTTGCCGTTGAAGTTTTATGAAGACTTGTCAGCATTCAAGTTGTATCTGTGCGATTGTGGACTGATGGGGGCTATGGCTGATACCGCTGCAAAAGATGTGTTACTTGGCGATAACGTATTCACGGAGAACAAAGGAGCGTTCACAGAACAGTATGTCCTTCAGCAGTTGCTTGCATCGGGTATTACCCACATCTATTATTACAGTTCTGATACTTCTCGTATGGAAATGGATTTCCTCGTTCAGCGTGAAGGGGCATTATTGCCTATAGAAGTAAAAGGCGGTACAAGCATCAAAGCCACCTCATTGCATAACTATCTTAAGGAGCACCCTGACATATCTGCCATACGTTATTCTATGTTGCCTTATCGTCAACAAGAGAATATCTCCAACATGCCGCTTTATGGAGTCTTTCTGCGTACTTAATGTGTCTATATGCCACGATGAACAGGTGGCGTATAGACCCTTGATTATATGGTAATATTCGTAATCTACATGGCATCAAACCAAAGTTGTCATTTTCAAAAAATCTCGCAGATGAATGTGCTTAATGCCATCAATATTGCTTTGACTGTAAAGCTTATCCATAGAAATCACGTATTTGGGTCAATGCCTGGTTCATGTCTGTAGGCTCTGTGTAGATTGGAACACAGACTGCATTAGGATCTTTTTCTACAGAGAAGGTGGCTTGATTTTATTGAATCCTTATTCAGTATGGATGCAATATTCTTCGTGTTTTTGAGTTTATCTATATATAGAATTGAATTTATCTCTCTATATATAATAAGGTGTAATTCAAAAAATGAATATGATGAAAAAGAATATTGCTATCGTGATGATGCTGTTGCTTTCTGCTATGGGGGCAATGGCGCAAGGTGAGGAGAATCCTGTAGGTAAATTCTCGGTGATACCCCGAGTAGGTGTGGCTATTGCCAATCTGAGTGATAATTCCATCTATCTGCCAAAGGAAAACAACAGGGAGGTGAAATCCAAGAGTCAGGCGGGATTCCTGGGTGGACTCGATGTGGAGTATCGTGCCACAGATTACCTGGGTGTTTCTCTGGGTGCTTATTATGCCCGTCAGGGTGCCCGCTGGGGTGATTATGAGATGGCTGTACAGGGGGATGCTGGTAATAATGGAATCAAGAAATATACGGGTGTGAAGGATCATCGCCTGAATCTTGACTATGTTCAGGTGCCTTTGATGCTGAAGGCATACGTGGCTCCTCAGTTTGCCATTATGGCTGGTGCACAGGTGGGGTTCTTGTGTGGAGATGGCAAGAGGCTGTCGGAAGAAACTGATTTGGAGAAGGATAATAAGACGGGTTCAACTCTTTACAAGGAAAGCCGGGATGTGGAAAGCATATACCCTGCCAAGAAGGTGAATGTGTCTATTCCTGTAGGTTTATCGTATGAGTATATGAATGTGATTCTGGATGCTCGCTATCATATCGGCTTGACCAAGGTGAATAAGACTGATGCCGGCGATTCCAAGAACAAGGTATTTACCTTTACGGTAGGCTATCGCTTTGCGCTTTAGTTGATGATACCACTTTTACTCCTTTAGCTGAAAAGAAAAGCTCTATATCCTCAGTATTGAAGATATAGAGCTTTTTTCGAAACGATTATCCTACCTGGCTTCCTGGCTTTACCTGACCCAAGAGAGAGGTAACATTGAGTGAACCATCGAAGTTAACGGCAGAGAGAATCATACCCTGACTCTCAATACCCATCATCTTGCGAGGAGCAAAGTTGGCAACGAAGAGTACATCCTTGCCGATCAGCTGCTCTGGCTCATAGTATGCAGCGATACCTGAACAGATAGTACGCTCTACGCCTGAGCCATCATCGATGGTGAACTTCAGGAGCTTCTTAGACTTCTTCACCTTCTCGCAGTTCAGGATGTGACCTACGCGGATGTCGAGCTTTTCGAAATCATCGAAGCTAACCTCTGGCTTGATAGGGGCGGCCTTGTAAGAAGCTTCCTCGTTAGCCTTCTTGGTGTCAGCGAGCTTCTGGAGCTGCTTCTCTATCACCTCATCCTCAATCTTTTCGAAGAGCAATTCTGGCTCACCAAGCTGGGTGCCAGGCTTGAGGAGCTCTGTACTGCCAAGCTGAGTCCACTCGAAGGTTGGCATATTGATCATCTTGCGGAGCTTCTCTGATGAGAATGGCAGGAATGGCTCAAAGGCGATGGCAAGGTTGGCAACCAGCTGGAGGGAGATGTTCAAGATGGTCTCCACACGCTTAGGATCGGTCTTCCAAACCTTCCAAGGCTCGCACTCTGTGATGTACTTGTTACCGATACGTGCCAGATTCATAGCCTCCTTCTGAGCCTCACGGAACTTGAATACGTCGAGATACTGCTCAACCTTCTCCTTCACATCCTTGAACTCAGCGATAGCCTTCTGGTCAACCTCCTGCAATTCGCCGCAGGCAGGAACCACGCCGCCCCAGTACTTCTTGGTGAGCTGGAGAGCACGGTTTACGAAGTTACCATAAACGGCAACCAACTCGGAGTTGTTGCGCTCCTGGAAATCCTTCCAGGTAAAGTTGTTGTCCTTGGTCTCTGGAGCGTTGGCTGTCAATACATAGCGCAAGACATCCTGCTTGCCTGGCAAATCTACAAGATACTCGTGCAACCAAACTGCCCAGTTGCGAGAGGTAGAAATCTTATCATCCTCAAGATTCAGGAACTCATTGGCTGGTACGTTGTCCGGCAGGATATAGTCGCCGTGAGCCTTCAGCATGGTAGGGAAGATGATGCAGTGGAACACGATGTTGTCCTTACCGATGAAGTGAACGAGACGTGTCTCTGGATCCTGCCACCACTTCTGCCATGTACCCCATTTCTCTGGCTGTGCATCGCAAAGCTCCTTGGTATTGGAGATGTAGCCGATTGGAGCATCAAACCAGACATAGAGAACCTTGCCTTCTGCTCCCTCTACAGGAACAGGAATACCCCAATCCAGGTCGCGGGTCATCGCACGAGGCTGCAGATCCATATCCAACCAGCTCTTGCACTGTCCGTAAACATTGGAACGCCACTCCTTGTGACCTTCCAGGATCCACTGCTTCAACCAGTCCTGATACTTGCCCAGTGGGAGATACCAGTTCTTGGTAGGCTTCTTGACGAGGCCATGACCAGGGTTGTTCTTATTGGTAGGGTTAATCAACTCGTCTGGAGAGAGGGTTGCACCACATTTCTCGCACTGGTCGCCGTATGCACCTTCTGCACCGCAGCGAGGGCAGGTACCCACGATGTTACGGTCGGTAAGGAACTCGCCGGTAACCTCATCGCAGAACTGCTCTTCTACTTTCTCTTCCAAAACGCCCTTATCGTAAAGAGTACGGAAGAAATCAGAAGCAAACTTATTGTGAACCTTAGAAGTTGTGCGGCTGTAAACATCAAAGGAGATGCCGAAATCCTCGAAGCTCTTCTTGATGAGGTTGTGATAGCGATCCACTACTTCCTGTACGGTAATGCCTTCCTTCTTGGCACGGATAGTAACAGGTACACCATGCTCGTCGCTACCGCCTATGAAAACAACGTCTTGCTTTTTAAGGCGAAGATAGCGTACATAGATATCGGCTGGCACATAAACACCTGCCAGGTGCCCGATATGCACACCACCATTAGCGTAAGGCAATGCTGCCGTAACAGTGGTACGTTTGAAATTCTTTTGTTCCATATTAGCTAATATATTTTTGTTATTTGGGTGCAAAATTACAAAAAAATGTTGGAAATGCGGAATAATTAGGTGTCCTTTTTCTCCTTTATATATATAATTAAGGTGTAATTTCTAAAATTCAGATACTAAAAAAGGCTCTAGCTTTCCAGCCCGAGCCTTTTTTGTGCTTGCCCTTCAGGTCTTTCTGATAAGGGTAGCACAATCATTATCATTTACTATTGTCTTGAGTCTTGCTGTTTTAATAATCAATCTTCTTACCTTAATAAGTAGAAAACTTCCTCCTTTATATATCTTACTTTATATATTATAACGTGTCTTATTTTTCTTTATCGGGTGATGATTACATCACGTTCAAGTAAGCGATAACAGCCAACTCTGCGATAAGAATCGCGAAACCTACTTTCTTGATAACTTCTGTAATTCTAAAAATACTATCCATAGTCTTGAAATTTTAAAAGTTTATTTTTTGTTGTGTTATACCTACGTTGTGATAACGTCTGTTTTACGATTGCAAAGGTACGTGTTTCTCTGCTTGTAAGGGGGTAAAAATTATCTTATCGGGGTGCATTTTGTTTTTAAAATGGGGATATTTGATAGAAAATACCCCCTGTGCAATAAAAATACCCCTTCTTTAGGCGATTTTCTTATATGTTTTGGCTGATAATTATCTTAGAAGTGTCCTCTTTCTGCCCAATCTCCCCTATCTAGTGTCCGATATCCGATAGCTTCTGCCAGGTGTTGAGGTTCTACCTGCTGACTTCCGGCAAGGTCGGCAATGGTGCGGGCAACTTTCAAGATACGGTTGTAGGCACGTGCAGAAAGGGATAGTTTCTCCATTGCCATTCTGAGGAGATTGATTCCTTCCTCTGTTGGTTCCGCAAATTGATGAATCATACGTTCCGTCATCTGGGCATTACAGTGTATTCCCTTGAAATCCTTGAATCTTTCTGCCTGAATCTCTCGGGCTCTGATTACTCTTTCCCTGATTCTGGCACTTGGTTCTCCTGGGGCTGCCTTGGAGATGTCCTTGAAAGGTACAGGACTGATTTCGCACTGGATATCGATGCGGTCGAGTAACGGACCGGAAATCTTGTTCATGTAGCGTTGTATCTGTCCCGGGGTACAGACACAATGATGCGTAGGGTCACCATAGTAGCCGCAAGGACATGGGTTCATGCTTGCTACAAACATGAACGAGCAAGGGTAATCAATGGCGTATTTGGCTCTGCTGATGTTGATGTGGCGGTCTTCCAGAGGTTGGCGCAAAACTTCCAGGGTGGTTTTGTTGAACTCTGGCAATTCGTCGCAGAAAAGCACGCCATTATGGGCAAGAGATATTTCGCCGGGTTGTGGAGAAGTTCCTCCACCTACCAGTGCTACTTGCGAGATGGTATGGTGAGGCGCTCTGAAAGGGCGCTGGGCAATGAGGGATACGTTTTTGCCTAATTTGCCAGCTATGGAATGTATCTGGGTAGTTTCCAGACTTTCTGAGAGAGTAAGGGGTGGAAGAATGGAGGGGAGACGCTTTGCCATCATAGATTTTCCCGATCCGGGAGGACCTACCATGATGAGATTGTGACCGCCGGCAGCGGCTACTTCCAAGGCACGCTTCACGTTTTCCTGGCCCTTTACGTCTGCGTAATCGTAGTCGCAATGAACCTGGTTCTCGTAAAACTCCTTGCGAGTATCTACAATGGTTGGGGTGGGGGATGATTTGTCGCCAAGAAACTGTATGACATCAAAGAGGTTTTTCATTCCATAAACCTCCAGATTGTTCACAACGGCAGCTTCCCGGGCGTTTTGTTCTGGTACAATCAGACCTTTGTAGTGTTCAGACCTTGCCTTGATGGCGATAGGCAGAGCTCCCTTGATAGGTTGCAATGTGCCGTCAAGGCTCAATTCGCCCACCATCATGTATTCTTTGAGATGATCGTCGGGGATATTGCCATTGGCACCTAAAATGCCGATGGCTAAAGGAAGGTCGAAACTGCTGCCCTCCTTGCGCAGGTTGGCGGGTGCCAGGTTGATGGTAATGTCGGCTATTGGAAATTTATAGCCGCTATACTGCATGGCTGCTGCGATACGGTTACGGCTTTCCCTGACCGCTTCGTCGCCTAGGCCCGTAAGGTGATACATTACGCCTGTGTTGAGGCTGACTTCTACAGTTACAGTCGTGACTTCCAGTCCGTTGACTGCTGCACAATAGGTTTTTACTAACATAAGCTCTTTTTTAGAAGGTTAGAGCTCGCGGTATTATTTCAGCAGTTGGTCTAGTTTGTTGTATAGATCTTGCTTGTTAAGGCCTCGGGCTGTTATTTTTCCATTTTGAAGTATGATGTTGTCGGGCATTGAAGTGAGTCCCAACTTCTTCAAAGTCTTGTCTTCCAGCATTTCTCCATTGCATACTACAGCCCAGTTGATAGAGTCGCGCTTCATATTCTCCTGGCAGCTGCTCTTGCTTGCATCCAGGCAGAAGCCCATCAGCTTGAGTTTGCCTTGTGATGAGCGTTGACGCTTCTTCAACTCTCTCTGTATGTCCTGACTGTCATAATTGAATGTAGCCCAGGTATAGATGACTGCAACAGGTGAACTGGTCAGTTCTGTGCTGGAGATGAGCTTTCCTTTTGTGTCGTATGACGTGAAAGTTGGTAATTTGGTGCCAATTCCTGCGTCTTTCATTGCAGAAATCTGCTGCTTCAGTTTACCTACCTGAATATTCTTAGGCTGTTCTTTCTCCAACAGAGTAAGGAGAGAGAACGCTTTCTTGTAATCTGGTTGAGGGGTGGCAATGAAGTATTTCTTGATGAGAAAGAGGCTTACTACCGACTTTGCGTTATCTTCGATGAAGAGTTCTGCCTGTTTCTTTTCCTGTGGCGGAGTATTGCCAAGAATTGATTTGCGGAATTTGGTCATCAACTCATTGTTCTTGGTGCCCTTTACCTCCATTTCCTTCAAGTGGGAAGCATCGCCTTTCAGCTCCACAGATTCTCCTGATTCTGCGAAGATAGGTTGCTCAGAGAAATTTGGGAAAACGATCATCAGCGTACAATCGTCATGGCAGGGCATCTCGTATGTGAATCTACCGCCTACAACTTTGATGGTATCTACGCCTTCCATGCCGCCATCTGTGCTATAAACATAAAATTCACCTTGATTCATATTTAAAAATTTGCCATCAAGTTTAAAGTGACCACTACTGACACCACATGATGTTAGTAAAATCGATGAAATAAGAAATATGATGTATGCAAATTTTTTCATAAGAAAAATTTTAAGGGAGGAGTGCCGCGAGCGGGACTCGAACCCGCACAGCCATTACTGGCCAAGGGATTTTAAGTCCCTCGTGTCTACCAATTCCACCATTGCGGCATGGTAAACGTTAGAGTTGGAGCGGAAAACGGGACTCGGACCCGCGACCCCAACCTTGGCAAGGTTGTGCTCTACCAACTGAGCTATTTCCGCGTTACTTAATTTCGAGTGCAAAGGTAATATAATTTCCCGGTTCCACCAAATGGATTTACAACTTTTAAGAAAAAATACCCCATTTTTCTTCAAAAACGTGCATTTTTTCTCGTAGAACCCTAATTTCCTACGGTCAGCACGCTGCCAATACCTGTGTAGGTTACCCGATATTGCATCAGCATCTTATCTTCTTTTCCCTGTCCACCGCTTGTGATGGTGCCATTTTCAAGGCTATATACTCTTTTGCACTTGTTGCAGATGACCGATTGTCTGTTGCCTGTCCACTCCAGTGGATAGTTGGTACCGCCATATTGCAGGATGCAGTTCAGGCATTGCCTGTCCCATGCTACATAGCCATTGAAGTTGGTTGTGCCTAGGATGAAACCATTCTTGGTGGCATCCTTCAGGTCGTTTCCTGCTCCTAGATGGCTATAGTTGGCATAGTTTTCCTTGGCTGTAGAGAGGACGATGGTTTCAGTATGGTTCTTGCCATCGTTGAGGGTGGAATAGATATTCCAGGCACCATTTACCTTTTTGGCACTAATCATAGTGTAGGTGCCGGCTCCTTTGAGAGCAGTCTCAATGCTGCTTCCTGGATGGTAGATGGTTCGGAAGATAAACTGGCATGGGTATCGGGTGCTGATGCTGTTGTCTGCATCGCAGGATGCCAGAAGTGAGGAGGAAAGAATGAGACAGATACACAAAAAGGTGAAGAGCACAGCTTTTGCTGCCATTCTCTTCACCTTATTATATATATACACCTTATTATATATATGATTATATATAGATGTTTTTTCCTTCATTGAGTTCAAAAAGATTCTAATGTATTAAGAGATTTCTTTGATTTCAAGATTCTCTTTGATTTCAAGGGATATCCTTTATTTCAAGAGATTCTTTTCTGCATTCTCCATACGCTCGAAATGGAACTCAGAGAGAGTCTGCTCCATAAGTGACTGGATCTTGTCGTTGCAGAGATTGCCGATGCTTCCCTCATGGGTATGATGGATATCCTTGTTAGGCTTGAATTCTCCAGCTTCGATTTCCAATCCCACAGTCTTGTAGGCGTCACGGAAAGGCATTCCGTTGGCAGCAAGCTGGTTCACTTCCTCTACAGAGAACATTGGGTCGTAGCGAGAATCATCAAGAATATGCTCGTTGACCTCCATCTTGTTGATGATGTAGGCAGCCATCTGCAGACAGTCTTTCAACTCGTCGAAAGCTGGGAGGAATACTTCCTTGATAATCTGAAGATCACGGAAATAACCCACAGGCAGGTTGTTCATGATGAGCATAATCTGCTGTGGCAAGCTCTGGAGCTTGTTGCTCTTGGCACGAATCAGCTCGAATACGTCTGGGTTCTTCTTGTGAGGCATGATGCTTGAACCGGTGGTACACTCCTTAGGCAACTTCACGAAGCCGAAGTTCTGACAGTTGAACATGCAGGCATCGAAAGCCATCTTTGCCAGGGTTCCTGCCACGCTAGCCATCGCAAAAGCTACGTTGCGCTCCATCTTTCCTCTACCCATCTGGGCATAGACTACATTATAGTCCATGCTGTCGAAACCGAGCAGTTCGGTTGTCATGGTGCGGTTCAGAGGGAAAGAGCTGCCGTAGCCTGCTGCGCTACCCAGAGGATTGCGGTTGGTCATGCGGTAGGCTGCCTGAAGGAAGAGCATATCGTCAGCAAGTCCTTCTGCATAAGCGCCAAACCAGAGTCCGAAAGATGAAGGCATAGCCACCTGGAGGTGGGTATAGCCCGGCATCAATACGTTCTTATATTGGTTGCTCTTCTGGATCAGCTCGTCGAAGAGAATCTTGACCGCATCAACAATCTCCTTCAACTCGTGACGGGTGAAGAGCTTGAGATCTACCAAAACCTGATCATTGCGTGAGCGTCCTGAATGAATCTTTTTGCCCATATCGCCCAGTTTCTGGGTGAGCATCAATTCTACTTGGGAATGAACATCCTCCACGCCGTCTTCGATGACAAATTCGCCTTTCTCGGCGATGGCGTAGATATTCTTCAATTCTGCTAGGAGCTGGGTAAGCTCATCCTTTTCCAAAAGTCCGATGCTTTCGAGCATGGTGATGTGTGCCATACTGCCAAGCACATCGTATTTGGCGAGATAGAGATCGAGCTCACGGTCTCGACCTACGGTGAATCGTTCGATTTCCTTGTTTACTTCAAAGTTCTTTTCCCAAAGTTTATGTGCCATAATTTCTTTATTTTTAATCCTGGTAAGGAATCATCGCCAGTGCATCAGCAATCTTCTCGATGCCTTCCTGCAATGGCTTCTTCACCATACCCTTGATAAACATATTGAGCTCAGCCTTGATGGTGAGTTTCATCTTGCAAGAAAATTCTCCTGTAGGGAGCAGCTGAATCCAGAAATTGAATGGGATAGGGCTGTTCTCTGTTTCAAACTTGATGGTTTTTGGAAAATCTCTGTCGATGATGCGCATCTTGAGGTCGCCCACCATAGGAGCGTTGATAGTGATGCTGTCGCTGTCGAATCTCAGGTCCTTGAGTTTCTCCATTTCCTTTCTCTTGTCTTCAGGAATCTGGTCTTTCACCTGCTCGAAGCGATCTTTGAGCACCTGCAGGTTGTTGAGGTCGCTCAAAGTATTAAAAACAGATTCCTGCTTGTGAGGAATCTGTTTGATATTACTTTCGAATGTACTTGTACTCATTATTGATGGGTAAAAATTTACTTCTTCCAGTTAGCAGGATCCTTGCGCCACTCGTGGAGCAACTCTACGTCTTCCTGCTTGATGTAACCAGTCTCGAGAGCCTCTTCTACCACGTGCTCGTAGTCTGTAAGAGTAACCAGCTTCACGTTAGCATCAGCGAAAGCCTTCTCCGCAATAGGGAAACCGTAAGTGTAGCTAGCTACCATACCTACAATTTCGTTGCCGTTCTTGCGAAGAGCCTCTACAGCCTTGAGTGAGCTGCCGCCTGTAGAAATCAAATCCTCTACAACAACAACCTTAGCCTTAGGATTGAGCTCACCTTCGATGAGGTTCTGCATACCATGATCCTTTGGTTTAGAACGAACGTAAACGAAAGGCAAGTTCAATTCGTCTGCCACCAATGCACCCTGTGCAATAGCGCCAGTAGCTACACCTGCAACAGCGTCAGCCTCTGGGAACTGCTCCAGAATGGCGTGTACGAGTTCGAGTTTCACATAGTTGCGGAGTTCTGGGAAAGAGAGGGTCTTGCGGTTGTCACAATAGAAAGGAGACTTCCAACCAGAAGCCCAAGTGAAAGGATCGTTAGGCTGCAATTTGATAGCCTTAACCTTCAATAACTTAGATGCGAATTCTTTCTTTAGCTTGTCCATAATCATATAAGGATTAAATTATTATTATTTCTTTGCAAAGGTACTACAAAAAAACGAGTTATCCATATAAATAGGCCATTTATTATAGATTTTTTATACCTTGTGCTTGATATTGGCTTGCAAAGTGGGGGCTGGGCGGGGCTGAAGGGAAACTTTGCTGGGAAGTTGGCTAGAAATTTGGTGCTTATTCTGCAGCCCATCCTATGGTAGCGATGCTGAATTTCATCTTGCCTGCCTTCTGCAGCTCTTCGCAGCAGGAGATGAGGGTGGCGCCTGTGGTGCAGACGTCATCGACGATAAGCAGATGCTTGCCGGCAAGATCGGTGATGGGATGTTTGCCGTCTTTGTCGTGATAGGTATCTGATAGCTGGAATACATGCTTTACGTTTTCCAGTCGTTGCCATCTGTCCTTTTGGGTTTGACTTTCGGTGAAGGTTACTCGTCGGATGGCATCTGTGATAATGGGGAGATGGGTTCTTTCCTGTATTCCCCTGGCTATTTCCTCGCTCTGATTATAGCCGCGGGTCTTCCTTCTTGACTTCGTGATGGGGATAGGGATGATGGCATCTATATCCTTGAAGAAGTCTGATTCGATACCTTTGCTGGCGATGAGTCTTCCCAGATAGTTTCCGGTATCTGGACGATGATGGTATTTCAGTTTGTAGATGATGTAACTTGGATTGGAGTGGCTGTGATAATAGAAGAGGGCGACGCTTTTTTCGATAGGAATGCGCCCCCAGAACATCTTAGCCATATTGTTCTCATAGGGGGCTTCCCAGGTTGGGGTAATCGGGAGGTCCTGGAGACAGGTGGCGCATAGCATCTCCTCTGTGCCCAACAGTCGCTCATCGCAGATGGCACAGTAACGGGGAAAGAGAAAATCTATGATATTTCCTAACAGGCTGAACTTCATATTATTACATTGGACTTTGAACTTTGAACATTATGATTAGATTCTTATGTTTACATAGAACTTTAGTGAGCGTCTCCTATGCGGCTATTCTAGCCGTATGTATTCTTCTTCTCGCTAAACTTCAATACTTTAGAAGTCGTCTTCGAAATCGATGTCTCCCAGATCTTCTTCTTTCATTTTGTCGATGCATTTGTGAATCACATCCATACCATAGCCTCTGCCGAGGGCGAAGCGGATGAGTTTCATCGAGCGTTCGTAGTCGTTTTTGGCTTTGATGTTTTTGTATTTGTTTTTTAGGAGAGGAAGGAGGGTTTCCAAATACATGTCGTCCTCGATTTCTTCGAAGATTGGGTCGGAGATTTCCTTCGGGATGTGCTTCATCCAGAGAGCCTGTTCCACTTTCCTTCGGCCCCATTTATTGTATTTTATCTTGTCGTTGATAAAGAAGCGGGTGAATCGCTCGTCATCGATGAATTTCTTCTGGGTCAGGAATTCCATATTTCGGGCGATGGCATCCTCTGGGAGTTCCCACTTCTTCATCTTATCGAGCATTTCCTGCGAGCAATGTTCGGCTTGTGTGCAGAGAGTGGTGAGCTTCAGGAGTGCCTGCTGCTCTGTCATCGGCTTCTTGGGGCGCTTGGAGTTGTTATAATATTCCATAATGCATTTATGTTTTATTGGGAGGATTACAAATCCTCTGGTTTTGATAGGTCGAACCTTTTTTTACTGCGGATTGCAAATCCGCAGGGACGCCTGGCGGTGGACTTTCTGGGTAGATTTGCAATCCGCTTATCTAATAGACTATTTTATAGCTCGCATCATTCTCTTCTTTCCGAAAGCATCTTCCTTGGTTTCTATATCCTTGAAATCAAGTTTTAGCAGCATTTCCCGGGTCTCCTTTTCGTAGATAGGATTAATCTCGAAGTATAATGCTCTTCCGGATTTGAGTGCTGAAGATGCATATTCGGCGATGGCTCTGTAGAATTTCAGCGGGTCTTCATCGGGAACGAAGAGGGCGAGGCTCGGTTCGTGCTCCAGCACATTCTTTTCCATATCCGCTTTCTCCTTTTCGCAGATATAAGGAGGATTGCTCACGATGAGGTCCCATTTTGGGGTGGAAGGAGTCTTTGCTTTACCCTTGGGCTTCACAACCTCTTTATCATCGTTGCCCTTCATTTTTTCGTTATCAGTCTCTGCTGCTTTTGGCAAAGCCAATGCATCCTGATGTTCTATTCTGACATTTCCGGCTTTCATCATTTCCACATTTCCTTGTGCTATTCGGAGGGCATCTTCCGAAATATCCCATCCTGTAACCTCTGAATTAGGAATGTTGAGTCCTAATGTGATGGCAATGCAGCCGGATCCTGTGCAAATATCAAGAATCAGACTGGCGTCGTCTGTCGCCTGAGGAGAATTTCCCGAAGAATCTTCTGGAGAATCTTCCGAAGAAACGATTGATTTTTCGATCATATCCTTCTCTATCCATTGGCAGAGTTCTGCGGTTTCCGGTCTTGGAATCAGCACGCCTGGCTCCACGTGAAAGGTCCTGCCGGCAAAGTCGGCTTTGCCCAAAACATACTGCACCGGTTCGCCATTTTGCAGTCTTGTGATAATTTCTTCCAGATTTCTTCCCTCGTCTGAAGATAATTCATTAACTTTGCCGCAGATTATGTCGGTCAGAGTCATTCCGTACTTCACATCAAGCACGGTGCGGACGATAGCCTGTGCTTCGCCAGCATCATAAAGTGGGGTGAGGGATTGCCAAAGTTGCTGATACGTTTTCATCTTGATATTGCTTGTTGCGATTTGATTTGAGAGCAAAGGTACGACAATTTATCGAAAATGAGTAAGAAAAACGAAGAAAAATAGAATATGGAACGAAATAAAGTATCTTTTCTGAATCCGCTGACGGGCGAACCGCTTAGTCTGCAGGAGATAGACGAAATGTTCATGCGCCGCTGCCTGCAGTTGGCTAAGAACGGTAGGCAGAATGCGAAGCCTAATCCGATGGTGGGCGCCGTCATCGTGAGCGAAGAGGGCAGAATAATCGGCGAGGGCTATCATGTAAGATGTGGTGAGGGGCACGCTGAAGTCAATGCCTTTGCGTCTGTGAAGCCCGAAGATGAGCTTCTGCTGAAGGAAGCCACCATCTACGTGAGTCTCGAACCGTGTTCTCATTATGGCAAGACGCCTCCTTGTGCCGACCTTATCGTAAGAAAAGGTGTAAGGAGATGTGTCTGTGGCTGCGTGGATCCTTTCGCCAAGGTGCAGGGTCGTGGGATCCGGAAGATTCGTGAGGCAGGCATCGAGGTAACGGTGGGTGTTCTAGAGGCGGAATGCCTAGAACTGAACAAGCGCTTCATCACCTTCAATACCCATCAGCGACCATACATCATCCTGAAATGGGCGCAGACTGCGAATGGTTTTCTGGATAATAATTATCAGGAAATGGCGATTTCGTCGCCATTTACCAAGATGCTTTCGCATAAGCTTCGTGCCGAGAACGATGCCATCCTGGTGGGTAGAATCACCGATGAACGTGACCATAGCCAGCTCAACGTGAGAGACTGGAGCGGCAAGGATCCGATGCGACTGGTTATCGACCGCCATCATCCTTGTTTCGAGGGTTTGGATTTCTCCAAGGGTAAGGAAGAGGTATTGAAGCAGATGATGCAGTACCTATATAATAATAAGGTGCAATCGCTGATAGTAGAAGGTGGAGCCATCACCCATCAGGCTTTCCTCGATGCCGGATTATGGGATGAAATCAGGGTAGAAACATCTTTATCCACAGATGTGGAAAACGTGGTAACTGCCGGAACTGCAGCGCCAAAGCTTCCTCATAATATACGGTTAGTGAGCCATGAGGCGTATGATGGAAACGTCATCAATATCTATGAACGCCAATAGTTTCATAGAAGCCCCAAAGCTAATCATAAAGTTCAAAGTTCAACATTCAAAGTTCAAAGTAAAGAAATGAGCAATAGATTTACATCGCGCCTGAGCGATAACGACGATTTCAAGCGAGACGAGTTGATTCGCAAGATAGAGCACGCCGTGGAGCACATGACGCTCGCTGAACTGGAAGCCCTGTCGTATGACATGTTTACCAAGGGCTACATCCAGGATTACTAAACATTCAAACATAAGAATAAGACAAGATATAAAAAAAGGTGGGTGCTACAACAATTTGTGTAGCACCCACCTTTTTTTATATCTTATTCTATTTCCTTATTTCGCCATCGGAGTGAAGCGCAAGGTGAACTCATGAGCTCCTGTTGGAGTCATGTACTGTGGCAGACAAGAATCACCACCACAGCTGCGGTTACCAATGCCACGCTGCCAGAAATCGAAGTGAGCGAAAATCTGGTTAGAGCGTACCAGGTCGTAAGGATGCTTGCCACCATAGAATACGTCGTAGTTGAACTGGGCATCATCGAAGTGAGACAACGAGAAGGCTACCATGCCCTCGGTGGTAATCTGCAACTTCGTGCTGTTGTTGTCCAATGTCAACTGGCGGAGGCCCTGGCGGTCGCCCATGGTCTGAGGAGCACTCTGCTCTTCGAACATGCCATCCACGGTGGTCTTGTACAAACCTAACAGCGAACCTCTCTGGCGGTCGATGTAGTTGCTCCAAGGACCCTTGGCATAATACTCCACGTTCTCGAAACCAGGAGCAAACTGCATGGCAATACCAATTTTTCGGGTTTCCTCAGAAGAATTGTTGGTTGTTACCTTCATATCCACGGTTCCGTTAGGATAGATGATGTAAGCAATCTGGTGAGTATCCTTACCGTTGGTAACGGCAGTTTCCACAACCACGTTCTTGCCCTGCTTCTTAGGAGCCTTCACCATCATCTTCTTGCCGGTGAGTGCACCCTCTTCCTTATTCTCGTTCTCGGCAACACCACCTGTAGCACCCAGGTTCACGTTATCGTTGGCAATGCGGCGGAAACCGTTGAAGTCAGGACCTGCGTTAGGCTGAACGAGCTGGGTATTGCGATAAGTCCAGTTGGCGAGGGTTCCATCCTCTGCGAATGTGATGCTGAAGTCGTTGCCGGTGATGGTGTTATCCTTCACCTTCAGCTTGCCCTTCTCCTCGATAGCTGGCAATTTGCCATGGTCTTTCTGCACGAAGGTAGGGTCGGCTACAGATGTGCCTGCTACATTCTCTGCAGAAAGCTTGAACTGCTGCTGAGCCATCTCATAACCCTGCTTGCTCCAGGAAGTTGACTTCTTCAGAACGAGGCTGAAGGTGATGACATACTCCGCCTTATCATCTACAGCGGTGGTGTATGGGATGTTGATGTCGCAGGTCTTGCCTGGCAATACAGATGGGATAGCCACCTGGTTTTTCTCTACAGAAACGCCATTGCGGAGCACCTCGTAGCTGAGATCATAGACATCAGCCAGATTGGTGAATGCGCACTTGTTCTTCAAGGTGAGTACGCGGCTGTAGAAAGATTCGAAGTTCACATCTCTATAAACATACTTCACCTCGGTGAGCTTAGCTGTCCACTCTCTTCCTGGAGTAATGATACCGTTGCTCATGAAGTCGCCCTGGAATCCTCTGTAACCGTTGTTCATCTTGGTGTAGTCGTAACCGGATGTGTAGTAGTGGAGTCCGGTCTTAGGATCCTTCAAAGGAAGTCCCTTGCGGATGCGGCGTGTATCGTAGATTCCCTGGTCAACCCAGTCCCAGATGCAGCCACCGGTAATACCTGTACTTGCCTCGATGAGATCCCAGTATTCCTGCAGGTTACCTACAGCCTGACCCATGGCATGAGCATACTCACAGATGAAGTAAGGCTTGTCGTTGAGGCCGTTCATCTGCTTCTTCACTACCTCGATTCTTGGATACATGTCTGAACCGAAGTCTGAGTACTTGGCACCGTGATTGTAACCCTCGTAGTGAACCCAAGCATCGCGACCAGGCAGGAGTTCCTTCACCTTATCGTAGGTAGCCTGGAAGTTGTCGCCACCGCCCGACTCGTTACCGAGCGACCAGAATACCACGCTAGGATGGTTGCGGTCTCTCAACACCATGCGTTCTGTGCGATCAACGTAGGCTGCGCGCCAGGTAGGGTTGTTTGAGAGAGATTGGTTGTTGTGGCACTCTACGTCAGCCTCATCCATACAGTATAATCCGTAGTAGTCGAACATGGCATACATCTTAGCCTGACGAGGATAGTGGCTGGTACGAACGGTGTTCACATTGGCCTGTTTCATCAGAATCACGTCGCGAAGCATGGTTTTCACGTCGATGGCGTGACCATAGAGTGGATGAATATCCTGGGTGTTGACACCCTTGAAGAATACTCGCTTGCCGTTTACATAAACCAGTTTATCCTTGATGGTCACCTCTCTGAAACCGTATTTGGTAGAGAATACCATCTCTTCCTGGTCGCCTGCCTTCTGGCGAACGATAACGGTATAGAGATTAGGCTGCTCTGAGGTCCAGGCCTTCAGACCGGTGAGGTTGTCGATGCTAAGGCGACAGTTCTTCTGAGCATCCTTGGCAGTCATGGCAACCTGAGCAGACTGCTTGGCAACAGACTTGCCCTGTGGGTCGAGGAGTTCAATCTCCAGCGTCTTCTCAGATTTCTCCTTGGCTGCATTATCGATGGTCAGGTCAACATTCAGGTTGCCTGATGTGTAATCCTTGTTCAGGGCAGATGTGATGTAATGGTCTGCTACGAAGGTCTTTGGAGTAGCTACGAGATAAACATCGCGGTGAATACCACCGAGGTGCCACATATCCTGTCCCTCCAGGTAAGAGCCGTCGCTCCAGCGGTAAACGCGTACAGATACGTTGTTGTCGCCCTTGCGGACGAGGTTGGTCACATCGAAGTCAGCATCGGTATTGGCTCCCTGTGAATAGCCGGCATACTTACCGTTTACCCAAACCACGATGGCGCTGCAGGCACCGTCGAAGTGCAGGAACACACGCTTGCCAGTTTCCCAACCCTCAGGCAGGTTGAAGTTACGGCGATAAGAACCTACCGGATTCTTGTCGAAGTTATCCTTGAAGGCTGTGATGAATGGCGGTTTGTTCTCGAAAGGATAGCCCACATTATTATATACAGGCACATCATATCCCGCCATCTCCCAGTTGAGAGGTACCTGGAGCTCCTTCCAGGAAGAAACGTCTGCGTTGTCAGCCCAGAAATCATCCTTTTCTGGCTTGCCCTGCTTCCAGTCGGCTGTGTAGTGAAATTTCCACTTTCCGTTGAGCAGAAGGTAGTTGGCGTGCTTAGGAGTGAGCCATGGGAATTTGAAGTAATCGTCCTTCTGCATGGTGGCAGTAGAGGAATAAGGCACGAAAGTAGCGTGCGCCTTTTCCTTGCGATCCTCAAACTTAGTTTCGTCTTCTACCCATTTGTCGGTAAATGGACAGACGTCAACTTTGGTTTCCACCACCTTCTTCACCTTTTTCTTGGTGTGTCTAGGTTGTGCAATAGCTGATGCGCTGAAGAGGAAGGTCAATGCAACCGCAGCTCCCCAAAATAAATGTTTTTGTTTCATTGTCTGGTTGAATTATTAATAATTACAAGTTAGCTAGTTATGAATCTGTTTAGATTTGGTGCAAATTTACGATTAATTCCTGAAACCTCCAAATTATTTTTGTATTTTCGTATCCTGGAGGATAAAATAACAGTCCTAGTCCTTTTGGGGGCTTCATTGATGACCGGCGTCTGCCATCATTTAAGCCTCCGGCGGGTCTTAATAGACGACCGTCTTTTAGACACAGATGACTTCTCTTTCGATAGCCGGTGCAGAGAAACAAAATTTTTGAGCCGAATGCAAGCCACTTTCAAAAATACTCTTCACTCTTCACTGGAATGGCATAAATATCTGTAGCTTAGAAACTTGCACGGGTGAAGAGTGGTGCGCCACTCTTCACCTCTCTTCACCCACTCTTCACCCGGAAAATCTGCGAAATCTGCGAAATCTGCGTGACTTTCTTCAAAGACCGAGCAGGTCGATTTTTCATTTAATTTTCGTGCGTAATCCGAAGATAAAGGGGTGAAGAGTGGTGAAGAGTGATGCGCCACTCTTCACCTCTCGCAACCCCAGTGTTTATCGGGGTTTCAGCCGATTTGGTGAAGAGTGAAGAGTAAAAAAGAGAGTGGTTGTTTTACCAGCTCCCGACGTATCGTTTTGTGCCTGGCAATGGCAGTTTATTGCCCTGGTAAGGGGCAATGTTGTGCCATAGTGAGGCAATAATCGATACAAACCGCTTTATGCATCGTCAGTATTAGCCTTTTCTTCCGAAATCGGCTGGAATCTCGCCCCATTTCTTCGTTTCCCATTTAAAGATAGGGACGGTGATGGGGTGGGTGCGGAGCCAGTTTTCGGCACGGGCGATGACCTGATAGAGCTGCTCGGTTTGAGGAGTGCGCTCCAGTTTGGTCTTGCATTGTTTCTTGTTTACCCAGAGCTGGGCATTTACGCTGTCGCTGTAGATTACCTTGTCGGTAATGCCTTTCTGGTCCATCAGGGCGAGGGCGTGGACGATGGCGAGGAACTCGCCGATGTTGTTGGTGCCGTGGATAGGACCATAGTGGAAAACCTGTGCACCAGTCTGAAGATCAATGCATTGGTATTCCATGGGACCGGGATTTCCGGAGCAGGCTGCATCCACAGCCCAGGCGTTCGCCTTCACCTCATTGGGCAAAGGCAAGACTGTATCGTTTCTCCATGAAGGAGGATTTACTGGCATTTTACTCATTTGCGTTTCTTTTATTTGATAGATGATTTGTGTTTTACAGAGCCGCATACGAGAGTTCTGTATTGGTATTACTGACCTATATAAAAAAGAAATGAGCAAGCCCCAAAGTCTGGCTCTGGGGATGCTCATTATTTGTCAATAGTCAATATTCAATTTTTAAATTGTAGGTTAATTATATCTTGAGAAGTTTTTCAGGAGTGCTATACTCCTGATAACTTCTAATTACCTAAAATTTTACATTCTTTCAGGAACCTCGATGCCGAGCAGAGCCATACCATTTTTCAGAATCTTGGCAACATTGGCTGCGAGAACCAGGCGGGTAATCTTCTCTGCCTCGCTCTCAGCATTCAGAATGCTGTAGTCGTGATAGAACTGGTTGAACTCCTTGGTCAGCTCGTAGCAGTAGTTGGCAATGCCACCAGGGTTGTAGTTGTTGCCGGCATCGGCTACGGCTGCAGCGAAGTCGTTCATCTTCTGGATGAGGTCGATCTCCTTCTCGTTGATAGGAGCATCAGCGCCCAACTCTGCAGGAATCTCAATGCCCTCGGCAGCAGCCTTACGCATGATGCTGCGGATACGAGCGTAGGTGTACTGGATGAAAGGACCTGTGTTACCGTTGAAGTCGATACTCTCCTCTGGGTTGAAGAGCATGTTCTTGCGGGCATCTACCTTGAGGATGAAGTACTTCAACGCTCCGAGACCCACGATACGTGAAATCTCCTGGCGCTCTTCCTCGCTCATGTCCTTGAACTTGCCAAGCTCATCGCTTGTCTGGCGAGCATCCTTGATCATCTCTGCCATCAGGTCATCTGCATCTACTACGGTTCCCTCGCGGCTCTTCATCTTACCGTTAGGCAGCTCTACCATTCCGTAAGAGAAGTGAACCAAGTCCTTACCCCACTTGAAGCCGAGGCGGTCGAGCAGGATAGAGAGCACCTGGAAGTGGTAGTTCTGCTCGTTACCTACTACGTAGATCATCTTGTCGATAGGGAAGTCCTTGAAGCGGAGGTCGGCAGTACCGATGTCCTGAGTCATATAAACAGAAGTACCGTCAGAACGGAGCAGGAGCTTCTGGTCGAGGCCCTCGTTGGTGAGGTCAGCCCAAACAGAGTTGTCGTCCTTGCGGAAGAAGAGACCCTTCTCCAATCCTTCCTCTACCTTCTTCTTACCCTCGAGGTAAGTATTTGACTCATAATATATCTTGTCGAAACTTACACCCATCATCTTGTAAGTTTCATCGAAGCCAGCGTAAACCCAGCTGTTCATCTTCTGCCAGAGAGCGCGAACCTCAGGGTCGTTGTTTTCCCACTTCACGAGCATTTCGTGAGCCTCCTTGATCAATGGAGCCTCTGCCTTTGCTTTCTCTGTGGCAGCTTCTTCTTCCATGCCCTCCTTCATGTACTGAGCCTTGAGCTCTGCGATTTCCTCACGATAGTGCTTGTCGAAGGCTACATAGTAGTCGCCGATGAGGTGGTCGCCCTTCTTGCCGGAAGTCTCAGGAGTTTCGCCATTGCCCCACTTGAGCCAGGCGAGCATAGATTTACAGATGTGGATACCACGGTCGTTAACGATGTTTGTCTTGATAACCTTGTTGCCGTTGGCCTTCATAATCTGGGCCAATGACCAGCCGAGGAGGTTGTTGCGCACGTGACCGAGGTGGAGAGGCTTGTTGGTGTTAGGAGAAGAGTACTCGATCATGACGAGCGGGCTATTCTCAGTAACAGGCTTCTCGCCGAACTTAGGGTCAGCGTTGATGGTGTTCAAGAGTCCTACCCAAGCGGCAGGAGCGATAGAAAGGTTGAGGAAACCCTTAACCACGTTGAAGTCTGCGATAACGTTAGCGCAGTTCTCCTTCAGGTAGTCACCAATCTCGAGTGCAGTTCTCTCAGGAGTCTTCTTCGACATTTTGAGGAATGGGAATACGACGAGGGTAAGGTTACCTTCGAAATTACTCTTGGTCTTCTGCAGGGCTACCATCTTTTCAGGTACGTCCTGACCATAAAGCTCCTTCACCGCCGCGATGACAGAGCTGATGATTTCGTTTTCTATCTTCATTATCTTTATATCTTTTTTACCGGTAAAAAATCTATTTATTTATAGCTTGTCGATGGGGGAAAAATAGTTACCCTTATCGCTTAATCGGCTGCAAATTTACAAATAATAATTGAATTGTGCAAAGAAAACGACTTGTTTCTTTGCACAATACATAAAAATATCTCATCTGCGTAGGCTCTTGCTTGGTATCTCTTAACCTTCGAGGATGATGTCTGCCACGTCCTGAGGTGTATTCCAGAGGATACCATCTTGCAGCTCATCGTCGGTAAATCCATTGAGAGCCTCGGTAGCTTCCTTCTCGCTGAGCGCAGGAGTACCGTCTTCGTTCTTAGCATCGAGCAGTGCCTGTAAGATAGCAGCTCTGTATTCTTCTATTGTCATCATTCGTTTTGTTGTAAAGTTTAATGTGTTATTTTATATTTTCTGTTATAACTTACTTAATGCTGTTTTACAATTTATCTAATAATACTTTTGTCATAATGACAATGCAAAAATAAACAATTATCCACAAATAGCCATAATTATTTTGCTAAAAAAATAAAAAGCCCTCAACATATAGTGGATTGTACTATATGTTGAGGACTTTTATGCTATTGCTGGTAAATGGATGTTTTACTTCAAAACTTTAGCCAAGAAATCGCTGGCGATATGAGCGGCTTGCTCTTCCTGACCGCCGAATCCGTGGTCGGCATCGGTCATCAAGTGCCATTCGCTCTTCTTGTTCAGATAGTGGAAACGCTGACCATAGGTGTAAGGCACTACTCGGTCGGCATCGCCATGCAGGATGCACTCGGCTCCGTGGTAGTTCTTGGCCGTCTCGTAGATAGGCAGAGTGGTGGCTGTGCGGATATAGTTGCCACCCAGGGCCTTGCCGTCCCACATCTCTATCTTGGCTGGAGGATTCTTGGGGTCGTACATCTTGCCGAATGTATTGCCACGCAGGGCATCGTCACGGAGCACGGCGGCAGGGGCAAGGAGCACCACGGCTTGTATCTTCTTGATATCCTTGTCAGCTTGTGCGACTAGCTGTCCGCTGGTCATGGCTGTAACCACGCCACCTTGTGAGTGGCCGCCCATCGCAATCTTGTTCACCCAAGGCAGCGAGGAGGCATAGCGCAAGATGCACTTGGCATCTTCTATCTCATTCAGTACGGTCATATCCTCAAATTTTCCCTCGCTCTTGCCATGGCCATTGAAGTCGAATCTGATCACGGCAATGCCTTTCTTGTTGAGGCTGTCTACGAGGCAGTCGAAGAGTTTTCCCTCCTTATTGCCGCCAAATCCATGGCAGAGCACGAGGAGCGGAGTCTTCTTGCCTGCCTTCGTTTTGGCCTTTGCTTGGCTTCCGTTGCCATTGGCTGCATCATTGTCTGGACGCTGGATGACTACATCGAGTTTGCCATGGTCGCCCTGCACGGTGGTATGCTCGGTTGAGGCTACTGCGCCGAGTGAGAACAGGGCGCAAGCGGTAAAGATAATTGTTTTTAGATTCTTCATATTGTATGTTATTATTTTATTTGTAAGTTTCGCTTGCAAAAGTACATAAAAGCCTTGAAACCACCAAAAGTTTTTGTTTCATCTTCTTTATTATATATTTCATTCCATCCGGAATGTTACATGATAGCCTGCCACATTGTGCTCGGCAAGGGAGAGATTGATGGATTGCATCATCAGCATCTGGCGGGAGATGGAGAGGCCGATGCCCGAACCTGATGGCTTGGTGGAGAAGAAGGGGATGAACATCTCCTTTGCCACATCGGCAGGGATGGGGTCGCCATTGTTGCTGAAATAGATGCCTGAGAATTGTGAACTCTCGATGCTCTCTGGATGTTTGTGGAAGCATCGAATGTCGATGGCTGAGGCGTGAGCCTCGATGGCATTCTTGGTCAGATTGATAAATACCTGGCGCAGCATGTTCTTGTCGGCAGACCAGGTGGCATCTTCGGGGATATGGATGTGCCATTCTATCTGAGGATAGAGCGGCTTGATGCCTTCCACGAAATCCTTGAGTGGAATGTTCTCGATGACAGGATTTTGTAGCTGGGTGAGCTTGCGATAGCTGTCCACAAAACTGGTGAGCGATTTGCTGGTATCTCGAATGGCTCGGATGCCTTCCTCATAGGACGAACCTTGGATGTCGGGATTGCTAAGATAGGCTTGGCAGATGCTGGAGATGGGGGCGGTGGCATTCATAATCTCATGGGTGAGCACACGGGTTAGCCTTTGCCAAGATTCCACCTCATGCTGCGCCACCAGTCTGCCGATGTCGTTCTCCATGTCGTTGAGGGCTTGCTGCAAGGCTCGTTCTCCAAAGAGTAATCCCTTGGTGGATAGGCGGAAGGAGTAATCGCCATTGCGAATAGCCTCTTGCATCAAGAAGGCACGGCTCTTCAGGTTGCGCTGGTGACGCAAGAAGAGATAGATGATACCTCCTATGACGAGGAGTATGATACCTATTATATATATGTGGAAAATGGTGTTCATATCAGATGCTTATAATCATGAATGATTGTGATAAAGAATTATCGCTTGAGCTTGGCATAAAGCGTTTGGCGAGTGATGCCGAGCATTTCGGCTGCACGCGAGATGTTGCCGTGGCATTTATCCACTACCTTCCGGATGTAATCGTTCTCGAAATTCTCCAAAGTTGCCACTTCCGTATTGTTGTCGATGGCATCCTTGAGCACCCTTATCAGTTCGTCATTATCCCAGGGTTTGGTGACGAAATCGGCGGCTCCGCTTTTCAATCCCTTGATGGCTAGCTGCACGTCGGCAAAGGCGGTGATGAGTACCACGGGGATGTGGGCGTGGAGCCGGCGGAAGGTGCGGAGCCAGAGCAAGCCGTCCTGACCGCTGTTTACGCCAAGTGAGAAGTTCATGTCGAGCAGGATGAGATCTACCTGCTCCTGTTGCAGCAACATGGGGGCTGTATCGGGGCGGGGCAGGGTGAGAATCCGTTCGAACGTATAGCTCAGACAGATCTTCAGCGCCGTGAGTATCGACGGATTATCGTCGATGACAAGAAGGGTTCCGTATTTCATATCTTTTATTTTTTTGTTTGCAAAAGTACGCTTTTTTCCCGAAACGACAAACAAAAACGGGGCTGTTGTGTGATAATCATACAATAGAGTGTATGAAATTCATACAATCCACCTTCCGGGCTGCCGGAAATCTTGGCTGAAAACGGGAGAAGCCGTAACTTTGCAGCAGCTAACGAAAAGAGGGAGATGGTATTCTTCCTTTATCGTTTGATTTAAGTGAAACAAAAAATAAATGAGTATATGATGAAAAGTTATGTGAAATTCTTATCACGCAACAAGCTTTATGCCACCATAGAGGCCTTGGGCCTCTCGGTGGCACTGGCTTTTGTGCTGATTCTCGTTTCCTACGCTACTGCAGAGTATCGTGTGGGAACGAATCAGAAGCAGGCGAAGGAACTCTATGTTGCAGGTTCCGGCGATTATCTCGGAATGACCTGGGGCACAGCCAAGGAATTCTTTCCTTCCATCCCGGAAATCAAGGGATGGACAAGATTTGGTGAATATTATGCTCCGCAGGGAGCCATGATAGATGGCCAGTATTATGAGGCAAAATATCTGGCTATCGACCCGAATTTTTGCCAATTCATGGATTATCAATGCCGTGGTTGTGCGCCGGATCATCTCCTTTCGGATGCTCATCAGGCAATGGTTTCGGAATCTTTTGCCAAGAAAGCCTTCGGCAACGCCAATCCTATCGGCCGTACCATCCAATGCGGTAAGCTGCAACTCAAGGTGGTGGGAATCATGGAGGATTTCGACCGTGAGGACCTTCTTAACCCATACGATATTTTCGTGTCGATGAAACTGATAGAAGCTAAGGCTCAGGCGATGGATCAATTTGGCTCCTGCACTACGGTGGCGCGACTGGCAAAGGAAGCCGACCCCGAAAAGGTGAGACAGACCTTGCTCGGCAAATACATAAACTACTGGAAGGAGTGGAAAAAGGAATCAGGTGGATCCGACTTCATGTGGGGCTGCCAGTTTGTGAGATGGGACCAGATTCATTTTACGGATGATGATGTCGATATTTTCAAGCATGGAAATCGTACTCTCGTGAATATCCTCCTGGTTGTGGCGCTGGTTCTGCTGCTTTCTGCCTTGTTCAACTACATCAATCTTACGGTGGCTCAGATTGGCAACCGTGCGAAGGAGATGGCTACCCGAAGACTGCTGGGCGAATCGGTAGAGGGCGTGATGCTGCGCTATCTTAAAGAGTCGGCGCTCTTCACGGCAGTCTGCTTCCTGCTGGGCTTGTTGATTTCCTGGGCATTCATCCCGTTGTTCAATTCTATGTTGGATACGAAAATCGACCTGTTCCATTCCTTCGACCTTCTGTGGTTCCTGCCGTTGGCTTACGTCATCATTTCCATCTTTGCGGGAATCCTTCCTGCCATCGTGGTTTCCCGTTTCAATCCGATAGATGTGGTGAAGGGAACCATCCGCATGCGCAGCAAGATGTGGTTCAGCAAGATATTTATCGTAGCCCAGAACGTCATCAGTATCACGCTGGTAGTCATGGCGATAACGATGATGCTCCAGATGAAGCATCTTGCCGATTTGCCGTTGGGTTATCAGACGAAGGATATTGTTTCCATCATTTCTTCCTTGGATGGTTCGCCGGAGAAGATGTCTATTCTCAAAAACCGTCTGAAAGCGCTTCCTGAGGTGGAAGAGGCAACTTACGGCAACGCCAATCCTATCAGAAGCTGGGGAAATGGCGTGCATGATGACAATGAAAAACTGATAGGAATGCTCCGTATGTTCATGGTAGATTCCACGGCGATGAAGATGCTGGGAGTCAGGGTGATTGAACAGTATTGCGAGCCAGCCTATGGCAAGATTTGGGTAACGGAAGAGGCGAAGCGTGCCTATGGCGTTTCTGCCCACAAGCCTTGGTTCGGAATGAGAATGAAGGATGGTAAACATGAATATGAGGTGTGCGGCGTGATTGCCGATTATCATAGTGGAGATGCGCTGAGCGAGAATGAGAAAACGGAGCATAATGCCATTGGAGTCATTACCCCGCAGCAGGGTGGATGGGCTGTTCTGGTGAAAACCCGTGGCGATCATGCCCAGGCGCTGCAGGCAATCAGGAATACCTGCAAGCAGGTGGCTAAGGAACTGATGGGTGTTCCTGCGGAAATGGAGGCGGAATATATGGATGATACTTTGAAGAATAACCTCAAGGACAAGCATAATATGATGGTGCTCATCATCACCTTTATGAGCATTTCTATCCTGATTTCTGCCCTGGGTCTCTTCGGAATGTCGGTTTATTACGGCAACCAGCAGAAGCGCCAGATTGCCCTGCGCAAGGTGATGGGCGCTTCGATTGGGGATGCGGCTTGGCAACTGGCTAAGAGATTCCTCGTCAGTTCGCTGGTGGCTGTGGTCATCGCCATTCCTATCTGCGTGAAGCTGATGCAGACTTATCTTATGGATTTCGTCCATCGCATCTCCTTCCCTTGGTGGGTGTTGCTGGCTGGTGCCATCTTTACTTTATTGATAGCCTTTGTTTCGGTTATCGGCTGCACCCTGCGTACGGCAATGTCGAATCCGATAGACAGCATCAAGGCTGAATAATGAGTCATAAACTTTAAAAAGATTTCTAACGATGATACGAACAGAGAATTTAACTAGAATATTCCGCACGGAAGAGGTGGAAACCATCGCCCTGAACGGCGTAAACATAGAGGTAGAAGATGGTGAGTTTATCGCCATCATGGGTCCTTCGGGATGCGGCAAGTCAACCTTGCTGAACATCCTGGGCTTGCTGGATAGTCCTACGGAGGGCAAGTATTGGTTGAATAACGAGGAAGTGGGCCATCTGAAGGAGCGTGAGCGCACCGCCTATCGCAAGGGTCGCATCGGCTTCGTGTTCCAGAACTTCAATCTTATCGATGAACTTACCGTTGAGGAAAATGTGGATTTGCAGCTGAAATACCTCGGAGTGGGGAAGGCGGAGCGCAAGGAGCGTGTGCTCGAAATTCTGAGAAAGGTGAAGCTGAGCCATCGTGCCAAGCATTATCCTCATCAGCTTTCGGGCGGTCAGCAGCAGAGGGTTGCCATCGCCCGTGCCGTGGTGGGCAAGCCTAGCATCATCCTTGCCGATGAGCCTACGGGTAACCTCGATTCCAAGAATGGTATGGAGGTGATGCAGTTGCTTAGCGAGCTGAACGAGGAGGGAACCACCATCGTGATGGTGACGCACTCCAAGCACGATGCTACCTACGCCAGTCGCATCATCAATCTGTTTGATGGACAAGTGGTGGATGCGATGAATGATCAGCTTTGATCTTTGGTTTCGAATGATTAGCTTTGAGCTGCGGTTTTCTGTCCAACAATTAGACGGTGGTGTCTAATTGTTGGACAGTTTGTTTAATGAGGGTTTTTATTTAATGGCTTGATTATCAGGAGAAATGCTGTTTTGGCACGGCTCTTGTCCTAATCATGCCAAAATGAAGAAGATTATGAAAAGAATAGGAATATTGATAGGATGGTTGGTCTGGGCGGCTGGTGCCTCGGCACAGAGCTGGAGCCTTGACGACTGCATGAAATACGCCGTGGAGCACGCCACGGAGGTGAAGCGGGAGGTGGTGAATGCCCGCCAGCGCAAGCAGGATTACCAGCATGCTGTGGCAGGATTCCTGCCTACCGTTACGGGTGGCGTGCAGGGACAGTATGCCTGGGGACGAAACATCGACCCGGAAACCAATACTTATAATAATGTAACGACATTCAACAACTATTATCAGCTTTATGCCGAACTGAATGTCTTCGATGGTTTCGCCACCATCAATGCCTTGAAGCAGGCTAAGCTGAGCCGGGATTATTCAGCCACGGCGATGCAGAAGATTCAGGACGACCGAGCCATCGACGTGATGCAGAAATATGTGGATGCTGCCTATGCTGAGGCAAGCATTCGGATAGCAAGCGAGAAACTGAACGAAAGCAAGCGGATGCTGGCTAAGATGAAGCGACTGTATGAACTGGGCGAGAAAGGCCGACCGGATGTGGTGCAGATGGAATCGCAGGTGGCAGAAGATGAATACAATCTTACGCATCAGGAGAATGTGGCAAAACAGAGTCTGCTCGCCTTGAAATCCGCGATGAATTTTCCGGTGGATGAAGAGCTGAAATTGGCGGCTCTGACGAAGACTCAGAAGAAAAGCCTGGAATCAGGAATGCTGAAAGAAAGCGAGAAAGAAGCTGGTAGTCAGAGCGTAGAACCAAATGGGGTAGAGAATCTGGGGACTGACAAAATAGAAACGTCAATCTTACCTGTAAACTACGAAACCGTTTACCAGGGCTTTCAGAATATTTCTCCCGATTTGAAGTCGGCAGAATACGAAGTGGAGCGGGCACGGTATGATTACAAGCTAGCAAAAGGCAGATTGCTGCCATCACTCTCTCTCGGTGGCGGCATTTCTACCAACTATTACAAGAATCTCTCTCAGAAAGGGCAATACGATGGGTTTGCCTCGCAGTTTCGCAACAACCAGGGCGAATACCTCGCATTGACCCTTTCCATACCTATTTATAATAGCGACCGCTGGCACAGCGTGAAGAAGGCACGCAACGACTGGCAACTGGCGCAGGTGAACCTGGAGGAAACCCGTCGCAAGCTTCACGACCAGATAGCCCAGGCGGTAATGGATGCAGAGGGTTACGCCAAGGAGTTGCATCAGATGCAGAAGAAGGTTGCCTCCGATTCGCTCGCCTATCACATGTCGAGCCGGAAGTTTGAAGAAGGAATGCTTTCCACTTTCGATCTTCATACCGCAGCCCAGACGCTTCTGGAAAGCAGAATCAAGGAACTCCAGATGCAGTTGCTGCTCATTATCAAACAGAGATTGGTTGCTTATTATCAGGGAGAAAATTTAATAAGATAAATTATGGATATAAAGATAGAAAAGAAAAAATATCTCGTGCCTCGCAAGTATTGGGCATGGATTGGCGGAGGAGCGGTTTTGATCGCAGTCCTCATTTGGTTGGGATTGGGCAATTTCTCTTCCACCCTGAAGGTGGATAGAAAGGGATTGAGCATCGGAACCGTAGAGAAGGCGCAGTTCAACGATTATGTTTCGGTGGATGGACAGGTGGTTCCCATCTCCGTGGTACAGATCAGTTCCGAGGAAGGCGGTATTGTTCTGGAGAAAGTGGTGGATGAAGGTGCCCACGTGAACAAGGGCGATGTGATCGTGAAACTGAGCAATTCGAATCTCGACCTGGAGATTCTGAATGCCGAAAGCGAACTTGCCGAAAAGCAGGACATGCTTCGCAACACCCAGATTTCGATGGAGCAGGACCGTCTGAACAACAGCAACGAGGAACTGTCGCTTTCGCAGGATGTCATTACCAAGCGCCGTTCCTATCAGCATCAGGCGGCGTTGCACAAGGAAGAACTCAATTCGCGCGAGGAGTATCTCAAGGCAAAGGAAGATTACGACCTTGCCGTCAAGAAGCATGCGCTCATCAGCAAGCGATTGAAGAAGGATGCCCAGCTCCGCCGTTCGCAGATGGATCAGATGGGCGATAATCTGGAAGCCATGCAGAAGAATGTGCAGCTGGTTCGCCAGCGCAAGGAGAAACTGAACATCCGCAGCACTATTTCGGGCGAAATCGGTTTGCTCGATGTGGAGTTGGGACAGAGCATTTCTGCCGGACAGAAGATTGGAGTCATCAACGACCTCAGCGATTTCAAGGTGCAGGCGCAGGTGGATGAGCATTACATCGACCGGGTAAAACCGGGACTTACAGCCACTTTCGACCAGAACGGCAAGCATTATCTCCTGCAGGTTCGCAAGGTTTATCCCGAGGTAAGAGACGGCAGGTTCCGCATCGACTTCATCTTCAAAGGTGTTCGCCCTGGCAATATCCGAACCGGTCAGACTTATTATGTAGATTTGCAGCTCGGCCAGTCGAAGCAGGCAATAATCATCCCTAAAGGCACGTTTTATAGTGTAACGGGCGGTCAATGGATCTTTGTATTAGACAAGAGTGGCAAGAAGGCTTATCGCCGAAAGATTACCATCGGTCGCCAGAATCCTCAGTATTATGAGGTGATTGAAGGCTTGGAGCCGGGCGAACAAGTCATCGTTAGCGGCTACGAAGCCTATAAGGATAATGATGTATTAGTTTTTAATTAGTAGTGATTAGTGATAAATTGGGCTAACGCCCTAGAAACAGGATATTGATATGAATCATATTATTAACGCATTCAAGAATCTGCCTCGAAGGGGCCAGCACAATTTTGTGAAGATCTTGTGTCTGGCGCTCGGCTTGGCAATCAGTTCGGTAATTATTGCCGAGATTTATTTCGAGCAGACTTACGATACTTATTTCCCAGGATGGGAGAGGACGTATCAGATTATGGAAGTGGGGCATAATAAAGGAGAAAAACTTTATTTTGATCAAACTTCGGGAGCTACGGCTCATGGAATAGCCCAATATGCGCCTATCGTAGAGGCTGCAACCCGAGTAAACTGGTTGAAAAGCAACGCACAATGTAAGTTGGAAAACCAACAGGTTTTCTCTGCTGATATGGTATTGGCAGATAGTTGCTTCTTCGATGTCTTTCCCCAAAGAATATTCATGGGTAATGCCAAGGAAACTTTGTCTCGTCCTAAATATTGTCTGGTTAGTTCAAGGGTTGCTGAAAGGATAGGAGGTAATGTTGTAGGTAAGCATTTTTCTGTGCCGAATTATCCTGGTATCATATTTACGATAGGTGGTGTATTCGATGCTTTTCCATGGAATTCTACTTTTACATCCTATGGAGTGGTTATGTCCATGTCAACGATGCCGCAGGTTCGTACTTTTGATGCGAGAAATGACTGGATTGGTTCTGATATATTCAATTCTTATATTCGTATAGCAAAAGGACATGGTGTAGGCGAATTGAAACCCTATGTTGACAAGATGCGCCAGGATCATTTTCCTATGAAAGAGTTGAAACAGGCAGGAATGGAATTGAATTATGATTTTGTGGTACTTAGTGAGGTCTATACTCAAAATTCTTACATCAAGATGATGGGGTGGATTCTAGGAATCATAGCCTTTGTGCTCCTTTTTACTTCGGTAATGAATTATCTGCTGATTATTATCGGTAATTTGATGACACGTTCTCGGGAGATGGCCGTCAGAAAGTGTTATGGTGCAGCACCGAAGAATATTCATTCTATCATATTTTCAGAGGCATTGGTACATGTTGGATTAGCGGTATTGCTTGCGACTTTATTCATCTTCCTTTGTAAAGGAACAATTAGAAACTTCCTTTCTGCGCCAATTGAAGCTTTGATGTTCTGTAGGGGAAGTTGGATATTGGTAGCCATTTGTCTTTTCGTGTTATTGGTGGGAGGATTGGTTCCTGGTTGGTTATACAGTAGAATTCCTGTTGCCGTAGCCTTTCGTGGTTATCAGGAAAATCGGAATCGCTGGAAGCTTGCTTTGCTTGGTTTTCAGTTTGTTATATCAGGTCTTCTGTTCAGTTTGCTTTATGTTGTGAGTGCTCAGTATCACTTGATGGTGAATCAGAATCCTGGCTATAGTTATGAAAATGTTGCCATATTGAAAGTTGACGCCTTGGATAGGGAACGTCGTGTTCAATGCCTGGAAGAAATCAGGCGAATGCCCGATGTAAGCATGGTCTCATCTACTTATACCATCCCTTTGGATGATTGGGGAATAGATGGTAATACGATAGCTTTGCCTGGTGACGAAACTGCTCAATTCAATGCTCAGGATATTGGAGGCGTGGATGATAATTTCTTCAAGATGTTGGAGATTCCAATCATACAAGGATCTTTCTTTACCGAACGTAATGATAGCTGCAGCCAAATCATGATAGAAGAAAAAATGGTTGGAAAATTACAGAAGGTTTTTCATTGGAAAGATGGTGTTATCGGTAAGCGTATAGAATATTCGGGTGATGGAAAGGTTTACTCTATTTGTGGTGTATTCCGGAATATACAGATAGGTAGTCTTACCGGTCAAGATTCGGACCTCAAGTCTTTGCCTGCTTTAGTTTTCTATGAAGATAAGGTTGCGCCGTATATGTTGGTTAAGTTTAAGGAAATGACGGATGATACATTAGAAAAACTCCAAAAGAAGGTGCAAACTATGTATCCGAATAATTTGGTGAATGTATATTCTTATCAGTCGGAACTGGAATTACAGTATGCTTCTCAGCTCCATTTCCGCAACGGAATCCTGGTTGCCGGTATCATCACGATGATCATCGCCCTCTTCGGATTGGTGGGTTATACGAGTGATGAGGTGAACCGCCGCCGCAAGGAGATTGCGATAAGAAAGGTGAACGGAGCGAAGGTGAAGGATATTCTTCGCATCTTCCTGAAGGACATTATGAAGATTGCCTTGCCTTGCATCATCGTGGGCGATTTGGGGGCTTGGCTGATAGCCAGACAATGGCTCATGTCGTTCAGCGAGAAGATTACGATGACGCCTTTGTTGTTTATCGGCGTTACCATCATCTTGCTCGTCATCATCGGGCTTTCCGTCGTCATCAACTGCTACAAGGTGGCTAACAGTAATCCGGTGAAATATCTCAAGGATGAATAAGTCTCCCACAGATTTCACAGATTTAAGGGCGTATGCCCTAATTTAACATTCAACATTTAACACTTAACATTGAACAAAATGATAAAAGTAGAGAATCTTTGCAAGTCATTCCGCACAGAAGATGTGGAGACGATTGCTTTAAATAATGTATCTTTCACAGTAGAAGACGGCGAGTTTGTTGCCATTATGGGACCATCCGGTTGCGGCAAATCTACCTTGCTCAACATTCTCGGTTTGCTCGACAACCCAACTTCGGGAAAATATTTCCTGGGTAATCACGAGGTGGCAAACCTGAAGGAAAAGGAGCGTACGGATGTGAGAAAGGGAGAAATCGGTTTTGTGTTCCAGAGCTTCAACCTGATAGATGAATTGAATGTAGAGGAGAACATCGAACTTCCTCTTACCTACCTCAATATTCCGAAGGCAGAGCGCAAGGCAAAGGTGCAGGCGATTATGAAACGAATGGCCATCAGCCATCGTGCCAAGCACTTCCCTCACCAGCTATCAGGTGGTCAGCAACAGCGAGTAGCCATCGCCCGTGCCGTGGTCTTCAGTCCGAAGCTCATCCTAGCCGATGAGCCTACGGGTAACCTCGATTCCAAGAATGGAGCCGAGGTGATGCATCTGCTTACTGAGCTGAACCACGAGGGCACCACCATCGTCATGGTGACGCATAATGAGCATGATGCCAAGATAGCCCATCGCACCATCCGCCTGTTTGATGGACAGATTGTGGAGGAGGGCAATCAGTAATTATTTGACTAAGTTTAATATGGCTTTTATAAAATCGTGTGATAAGCCAATAATTTCCAGGATGTCATTTTCGGAAATTTCGTAGGCGCAGTTGTAATCGGCTTTTTGCCTTAATTGGAACATACGGGCGAGGAAACTGCCATAAGAGATATCTACGATACCAGTCTTTACGAAGTGTAAGCTGAATTGGGTGTTAATGCCAGCATGAGTGTGGGCATTAACACCTTTTGCTATGAATAGAGCTTGTACGGCATGGAAGCAGGCATAATAATAGCGATTGGCTGCTAAATCCCAATGCTTTAGTTCAACCATTTCATCTGCTTGAGTTAAAAAGCGCTTGGCTTTTTCTACTTGCAGACTGATTAATGTGTCTTTGTTTACTTGATCCATAACTTTTATATTAAACTAATGCCGTCTCGATTTACATTCTCGTAAAAAGGGGTGAAGTTATACGATTCCCATTCTTTCTTTGTGTAAAGAATGGGATTGATTTCTGTGCCGAGGTCGCAACCTAACAAGACAAACGGGTAACTTACTTTGTCATAGTCTGTTTGTTCCAGCTTGTCTTTATCTAAAAGGATAAGAATGTCCCAGTCTGAATCGTTGCGAGCATCACCTCTCGCTCTTGATCCATACAATATAGCCTTGCTTCCTGAAGGAATAGCAGATTTAGCTATATCTTTTATCTTTAATATGGTCTTATCGTCTGTTGACATAAGCTTAATCTTTTATAATGGCAAAGATATGGTAAAAAAGCGAAAGTGCCAAACTTTCCTCCCCAAAATTATACTTTTTTATGGGATGATGATGCGGAAGGTGGTGATTCCCTGTGCCTTGTCCTGATGGAGCGAGAGGCTGCCGCCGCTTACTCGCATGATCTGGCGGGAGAGGGAGAGACCGATTCCGCTTCCTTCCGGCTTCGTGGTGAAGAACGGGATGAAAATGTGGGAGGCTACATCTTCGGGGATGAGACCGGCGTTGTTGCTCACGTCGATGATGATGGATTCCTGGGCGTTGGCGTAGGCATGGAGACGGATAAATGCCTTCTTGCTTGCCGCGGATTGCAAATCCGCGGAGCGGCATTCCTGCTTGTTCCTACCCTGCTCATTTCCATCTTGCTTGTTTCTTTCTGCAGATAACTTCCCCTTTTCCCTGAAAGCTTCTACGGCATTCTTCAGAAGATTCGTTACTACGTGAGAGAGGAGGCTCTCGTCGGCGTAAACCAGCAAATCCTTTGGAGAAACTTCTATTTCTACTTTGTGGTTGCAGAGCAGAGCCATCCTTTCCAGGAATGGTTCCACATAGAAGAGAGCAGGCTGAGGCTGGGGAACATGGGTGAAACGGCGATAGTTGTTGACGAAAGCCAACAGTTCGGTTCCTGTTTTGTAGATGGTTTCCAGGCCTTGCTTCAGCTTTGCTTGCTCAGCAGATTGCAGCTTCTCAGAAACCTTCATCAATTTGTCTAGAGAATGTAAATCATCAGATTCGTTATCTGCAATCAGCAGCTCCTTGCTGCCCAATTCTTTCAGTAGAGTTTCGCTCAGCGAAGTAACCGGCGTGATGGTATTCATGATTTCATGGGTCAGCACACGAATCAGCTTGATCCAGGAATCCACCTCCTGATTGCTCAGCTCGTAGCTCACGTCGCTCAGGGCGATGATACGCACGTGCTTGTCTTTCAGCATGGCTTGCGTCTCATGTTTTGCCAGGTGTTCATCCTTCAGTTTCTCTTTTACCTGGTTCATGTGGGTAAGCACATCCGTATCGAGCAACCGGAGGGCTGCCTGGTTGTGCTGCAGGATGTTGTCGTGACTATCCACCACCAGGATGCCCGTATCCACTGTATTCAGAATCTGCTCGTAATATTTCTCCCGATCCATCTGCTCCTCTCTCGTATGTTGCAGGAAGAGCTTGATTCGGTTGAGGGATTGATGCAGAATATTATCTTCCTTAAACCTCTTCTCCGTAGGAAAGCTGAAGGAGAAATCCCCATTATCTATCGCATCAAAAAGGAAGGTTACCTTCTTGATGTTGCGGCGATAGTGGCGGTAGAGGCGAATGTAACCCACTACAGCCACGAGCAAAAGCACGATAATTATAATTAGTTTATAATCCATATCGCTTAATCTTATTATAAAGCGTCTGGCGGGAAATGCCCAGTCTTGCGGCTACCACCGACAGGTTTCCTTCACATTCCCTGATGGTTTTCTCTATCATTCGGCTCTCCATCTCGTCGAGCGTCTGAACCTCTTCCAGGGGCTTCTCTCTTCTCTGCTGGTTTCCGCCGTCAATATCTTCGGCAGAAATCATTCCGCCATCAGATAGAATCACGGCTTTCTCGATGGCGTGCTGGAGTTCACGGATGTTGCCGTACCATGGCAAACTGGTAAGTTTTTTCTCAGCTTCTTCCGAAAGACGGAGATTCACCTTATTATATAAATCGCCATATTGACGGAGGAATCTTTCTGCCAATGGAACGATGTCTGATTTTCTCTGTCTCAGGGCAGGCAATTCCAGATGGATGGTGTTGATGCGATAGAGCAGATCCTCTCTGAATTCGCCATCGTTTACCATCTGCTGCAGATTGCGGTTGGTGGCGCAAACCAGTCGTACGTTGATGGGAATCTGCGTACTTCCGCCCACTCTTACGATGCTTCTGCGTTGCAGGGCGGTAAGGAGTTTTGCCTGAAGACCATAGGATAGGTTTCCTATCTCATCCAGGAAGATGGTACTGCCGTCGGCAAGCTCAAACTTGCCCGGTTTATCCACCTTGGCATCAGTAAAAGCACCCTTCACATGACCGAAGAGTTCGCTCTCGAAAAGGGTTTCCGTAATGGCTCCCATATCCACAGGCAGCATCTTTTTCCCACATCTTGTGGATAAACGGTGTATTTCGTTGGCTAACACCTCTTTACCTGTTCCGTTTTCGCCCGTAATGAGGATGTTTGCATCGGTTGCGGCAACTTTTTCCACAATGCTTCTTAAATTGTTCATCCTTAATTCCGCAACACTATAGTTTAACATTATTTATAAGTGCCTGAGCAACAAAAAGTTGCCCAGGATTTTGCCATGTCAGAATTTTCACTTACCTTAGTGTTGCGAAAAGAAGACAAGCAAAACTCTAATATGACATGGCAAAGATACAAATAAAATCTGAGAAACTCACTCCTTTTGGAGGAATTTTTTCTATTATGGAGCAATTTGATGCTCTTTTAGC
>NZ_JBBNGE010000025.1:0-49979 GCF_040095255.1 Segatella sinensis
TTTACTGAAAGCTGCTACTAACGACTCATAAATCTACCCTTAATCGTGTATTGGATGATAGTTGCGGATTTTAGGTTAAGGAAAAAAGCATTTTCCCTTAAGGAAAAAAATAAATATCCTTAAGGGAAAATTTTCAATCTCTTCTTTCCCCATTTTCCGGGAGTTTCTCCTTAATTGTCTTTTTCCAGAATATTATTTACATAGCATAATATATGCCGGCAGAATGATGAAAGGACTATAATGTGATTCCCCCTTTCACCAGCCACTTCGCAAAGAAGCGGTCGCTTACTAAATAGCCGTTTGGGGTCTTGCTTACCAGCTGCTTATCCACCAATGCCGTCAATGCCGTCTTCACGCTGCTCATGGCAGGAAGATGGTGGGTGCTGATAAACTGCTGGCTCAATGGCGAAGATACCAGGTTACACTGCCCGACTGCTGATAGATATAAGAAAAGACGGATTCGTCTATCACCCTATGCTGGGATGATAACAGACGATTGGCAAACTTACGATAAACCGGTTCTTCGATGCAAGGCAAAGACAACACCAGCGAACTCTGGAAGAAAAGATAGAAATCATCTTTCAGTTGATGTAAGTATTTATATCCATATTTTGTCTATTGATCAGTGGGTAATCTAGAAGCGAAAAAATGACTTCAACATACATCACTCCCCTATTTTATAAATAAAAACTGCTGTTGTACAACAAAAACACCTATAGTTGTACGACTATAAAGTTACAGTTGTACGACTATATAGGCTATAGTTGTACAACCATAGAGCTATAGTCGTACAACTATAGGGGTTATAGTCGTACAACTATAGAAATCTCAAAAAACGCCCTTGAAGAGCAAAAACATAACCGTCTGATTTTCAACGTATTCACATTACACCTCATATTTTCAATATTCATAAACAAATAAGAATCAGATAAAAATACGAAAATCTCAGCAAAGGAAAGATAAAGAAAAATCATCACAGATGCAAACGTTTGCGCATTTCTTTTGCTCAATTTACACCAGTTGGAGAAACAACTCACCGATTTTCATCGTAACTTTGCAACAGTTATCAAAGCAACAACTCTAACTGAATAAATATGAAGAAAATCTACTTAACACTCGTTGCCCTACTGGCAACCATCAATATGTTCGCACAAGGTTGGCCTGCCAACTATAGCGGCGTGATGCTGCAGGGATTCTACTGGGATTCCTTCAGCGAATCCAAATGGACCAAACTCGAAGCGCAGGCTCCGGAACTGGGACAGTACTTCAACCTCGTATGGATTCCACAGAGCGCCTACTGCGGCAACAAGTCAATGGGTTACGACGACCTCTACTGGTTTTCCAACTACGAAAGTTCTTTCGGAAGTGAAAGCGAACTCCGCTCTCTCATCAAGACCTTCAAGAATAACGGCATCGGAACCATCGCCGACGTAGTAATCAACCATCGCAAGAACGTATCCACCTGGTTTGACTTCCCGGTAGAAACCTACAAGGGAGTAACCTACGAGATGAAATCTACCGATATCTGCGCCAACGATGATGGCGGTAAGACCAAGAAAGAGGCAGATAAGCAGGGCGTAAAGCTCAGCAGCAACAATGATACCGGAACAGACTGGGACGGCATGCGCGACCTCGACCACAGCAGCGAGAATGTGCAGACCATCGTAAAGGCTTATCTCGATATGCTCCTCAACGACTTCGGCTATGCCGGATTCCGCTATGATATGGTAAAGGGATACAGCGGCAAGTTTACAGGTATCTACAATACTGCTATCAAACCAACTTATTCTATCGGAGAATATTGGGATGGAAACGTATCTGTCATCAAGAACTGGCTCAACGCCACCAAGGTGAACGAAGAGATTACCAGTGCTGCCTTCGACTTCCCTATCCGCTACGTGGTGCGCGATGCCATCAATGGCAAATGGTCAAACGTAAAGACAGATGGTCTGGCCAACGATCCAGCTTACAAGCAGTATGCCATCACCTTCGTAGAGAATCATGATACAGAATACCGCTCAGCCAGCGAACAGCAGGATCCTATCCGCAAGGATACCCTGGCAGCCAATGCATACATTCTGGCATCTTGCGGTACCCCATGCGTATTCTACAAGCACTGGATTGACTGCAAGCAGGATATCAAGGCGATGATCAACGCCCGTCAGATGGCTGGCATCACCAATACCAGCAATACCACCTTCAATGCCTACAAGGGCGATGGATTTAATGGTATCTTGACCACCGGCACAAAGACTTCGCTCCTTGCCATCGTGGGCCCTAACGCCAACAAGTTTGAAGTGTCTAACGCATACGCTGAAATCCTCAACGGCTATCACTATCGCTATTTCATGTCCAAGAAGGCAAACGTGGCTTGGGTAAATCTGGCATCAGGCGAATACGAGGGTGCACAGAAGGCAAAGCTCGTGGCAGTAAGCAACGCAGACGATGCACAGTTGGTTTATACAACTGATGGTACCGAACCTACTGCCAGCAGCAAGAAGGCAAAGAGCGGCGAGGAAATCGAACTCCCTATCGGAGAGACAACGCTCAAGGTAGGTTTGCTGGTAGATGGTGCTGTTAGCAGCGTGATTACCCGTACTTATCAGATTACAAAGCCAGCTGACTTCGAACCATACGACATCACAGTATATGCCAACGCAGACCAGGTAGGATGGAAAGATGGCTTCAACTTCTGGGCTTGGTGCGAGAAACCAGATGAGAATCTGACCGCCACTAATAAATGGCCTGGCGACAAGGTTACCCAGTGCAAGGAGATTGAAGGCAAGAAATGGTATTATCAGACTTACAAGATCAAGAGCAAGGACTATAAGGTTTCATTCGTATTCAGTACAGGAACAGGAACTCCACAGACCGTAGATTTTACGGATATCAACAAGAATACCTATCTGGAGGTTCTGAATGAGAAGAATAATGAAGGTCACTATAAGATCAAGGATGTAACAGCCGATATGCCAACAACAGGCATCACCGATGCACCGGTCATCGATAAGACAACAAGTACCAACAATGCCTGGTACACCCTGGATGGAATGAAGATGAATCAGAAGCCACAGCAAACTGGCATCTATATTCATCAGGGCAAGAAGATCGTTATCAGATAAAGTCGTTCAAGACTTTGTAAAATATAAGATATAGGTTTCAAAAAGGTTTAGATTTATTTTAAAAAAGGTTTAAGATTGTTGATAAAAGATGTAGGTTCTAGTTTGAATAAGGTTTAAAGATTGTAGGGTATAGTTTTGGTTTGAATAATGTTTAAGATTGTTGATAACAAGGTTTAGATTATTTAAAAACTAGGTTTAGTTTTCAGGGTAAACATCAAAAAGAAACGCCTGGCGTAGCAATTCTGAAAAAGCTACACCAGGCGTTATTTTATATCAGCCAGCCCCGTTCCAGGCGATTCCATCGCCTGTCCAAGTCCTCCTTATCTCTGCCTCTGATCAGCTCCCCACATCAGCTTTTCTCTCAGCGTGGAGAAATATCGCTGGTTGCGCTGCTTCACAATCTTGATAGAGTGAGGCGCCTTGCGGATAATCAGGCGGGTCTGCTCGGTCATGCGTTCGCTTCTGCCATCAATCGCCACGAGATAATTATGGCTGCGGCTCTCCACATCCAGCACGATCTCTGCCGTATCATTGATTACGATAGGGCGGATGTTCAAGCTATGAGGTGCCACAGGAGTAAGACAGAGGCTGCCACTCTGCGGAATGATGATAGGTCCGCCATTAGAGAGATTATAAGCCGTAGAACCCGTAGGTGTGGTCACGATAAGACCATCCGCCTGATAGGTAACCAGAAACTCGCCATCCACCTGCGTACGGATGGATATCATCGAAGCATCATCACGTTTCAGCACGGCGATGTCATTCAGGGCAAAAGGATAGCCCGCCAGAATGCCGCCCTCTGCCTTCACCTCGATAATGGCATGCTCCTCTATCTTGCATTCGCCGGCATAGAGGCTGTCAAGCGCCGGCTCTATCTCGCCAGGCAGCACATCGGCAAGGAATCCCAATCGGCCCATATTCACGCCGAGGATAGGCGTTCCCTTGGCTCCCACACGGCTCGCCGCCTTGAGGAAGGTACCGTCACCACCCATCGAAATAACATAATCTACATCAAAATTGTAATCCTCGAATACACCTGCTGCCTGCACTTCAAGGTGCTCCACCTTGGTAAGAAAGTCGTAGAAGAGACTTTCGATATACACTTCTGCCTCTCTTTTCTCCAGATAAGAGAGGATTTGCATGATGGAAGCACTCTTCTTGGCCTGATATTCATTGCCAAATATAGCAAATTTCAAATGTTGTTGTGCCATTATTTTGTTATTTCAATTATTATTCTTACATTTGCAGTTGCAAAAATAGCATTAATTATTGAATTACGCAATAAAAAAGATAAAATTATGGCTAAGGTATATGAATTTCTTGCCAACGGCTTCGAAGAAATCGAAGGATTGGCTCCTGTTGACATCCTGCGCAGAGGTGGCGTGGATATCAAGACTGTAAGCATCACCGGAACTGAATGGGTAGAGACTTCCCACGGCATCACCATCAAGGCAGACCTCAAGTTTGAGGACATCCAGAGTTTCGAGGATGCCGATATGCTCCTCCTGCCTGGAGGAATGCCTGGCAGCAGTCATCTCAACGAGCACGAGGGTGTACGCCAGGCTCTCATCGCCCAGCACAAGGCAGGCAAGCGAATCGGTGCCATCTGCGCTGCCCCTATGATTCTGGCAAGCACCGGTATCCTGGATGGCAAGAAGGCAACCTGCTATCCAGGATTCGAGCAGTATTTCAGCGACAGCACCGAATATACCGCTACCCTCTTCCAGGAGGATGGCAACGTGATAACAGGCGAAGGTCCTGCAGCTACCCTCCCATACGCCTACAAGATATTGAGCTACTTCGCAGGCGATGGCATCACTGGCGAATTGCAGAAGGGCATGATGTACACCCACCTGATGGAAAGCAAGTAAAAGAACAAAAAAAAGAAATATGGATTATGTAATCATAGTAGCCGGAGGCAAAGGCCTCCGCATGGGAAGCGAGATTCCCAAGCAGTTTCTGCCAGTAGCAGGCAAGCCTATCCTGATGCGCACCATCGAGCGCTTCCACGAGTACAGCCCAGAGTTGAACATCATCCTGGTGCTCCCGGAAAGCCAGCAGGAATACTGGCACCAGCTCTGCCAGGAGCATCATTTCAGCATCAAGCATCAGATTGCCAATGGCGGCGATACCCGCTTCCAGTCATCCAAGAATGGACTGGCGCTGGTTCCTGATACCGAAGACGGCGTGGTAGGTTTCCACGATGGCGTGCGCCCTTTCGTATCTACAGAGGTAATCGATGAATGCTACGAAACGGCACGCGAGGAGTATGCAGCCATCCCGGTATATGCCGTTACCGATACCCTGCGCTACATCGACCAGCACGGAGGCGGAAAGAATGTACTCCGCAGCGACTACCGTGTGGTCCAGACTCCCCAGGCCTTCGACATCGGTCTAGCCAAGCAGGCATTCAACCAGGAGTACAAGGAGCAGTTCACCGATGATGCATCGGTAGTAGAGAGCCTCGGCTGCCAGGTGGCAATGGTAGATGGCAATCGTGAGAACATCAAGATTACCACCCCCTTCGATATCAAGATTGCCGAAGCCCTCCTGAATCAATAGCCCCGCAGCCCCCTGCCCGGCTGCGCCCGCCAGCGCAAGCACGCTATCAGCAAGCCAGCCCCCGCCAGCGCAGCCCCGCCATCAGCGAGCCCTACCCCCGTTCCAGGCGATTCCATCGCCTGTCCCCCATATCAAAACCATCACAAACATGAGCAGTATTCTAGATCAAGACATCCAATTCCTACCTAGCGTAGGCACCAAGACGAAAGAGATTCTGAGCAAAGAGCTCAGCATCCGCTCGTATGGTGACCTGCTGGAATACTACCCCTACAAATACGTAGATCGCTCAAAGATCTTTCATATCAGCGAGTTAACCTCAGATATGCCCTTCGTACAGCTTAAGGGAAAGATCCTGAGCTACGAGGAAGTCGATATCGGCAAGCGCAACAAGATGCTCGTGGCGCATTTCTCCGATGGCTATGGCGTGGTAGATCTGGTATGGTTCCGCAGCGCCCAGTACATCATCAAGAGCTATAAGGTAGGAACCGAATACATCGTCTTCGGTAAGCCGTCCGCCTATAACGGCAGATTCCGGTTTGCCCATCCCGACATAGATGATGCCAGCAAGCTGCAGATTTCAGAGATGGGAATGCAGCCCTTCTACGGGTTGACAGAAAATATGAAGAAGCGCGGTTATACCTCACGAAGCATCGAAAGGATAACCCGCAACCTGGTCAGCATTCTCCCTCCACTGCCCGAAACACTCCCCGACTTCATCGTCAACCGCCTGCATCTCGTATCCCGCGATGCCGCCCTCCGGATGATCCACTATCCCCATTCCCACCAGGAAATGCAGAAGGCGCAGGTAAGACTGAAGTTCGAGGAGCTGTTCTACGTGCAGCTTAATATATTAAGGTACGCAAGCGACCAGCGACGCAAATACCGCGGCTACATCTTCAACCGCATCGGAGACATCTTCAACGGTTTCTACGCCCATCATCTTCCGTTCGAACTCACGGGTGCCCAGAAACGGGTGATGCACGAGATCAGGGCAGATATGTGCAGCGGCAGGCAGATGAACCGGCTCCTTCAGGGCGACGTAGGCTCGGGCAAGACGCTCGTAGCCCTGATGACTATGCTCATCGCTCTGGACAACGGCTATCAAGCCTGTCTGATGGCACCTACCGAAATCCTCGCAGAGCAGCATCTGCAGACCATCCGCGATTTTCTGCAGGGCATGGACATCCGGGTGGAACTCCTCACCGGCATCGTCAAGGGCAAGAAACGGAAGGAGATACTCGACGGACTTGCCACCGGCGATATCCAGATACTGATAGGCACGCATGCCGTGATAGAAGACCCTGTGGCTTTCCATCGCCTTGGCGTAGCGGTAAGCGACGAGCAGCACCGGTTTGGAGTGGCGCAGAGAGCCAAGCTCTGGGCGAAGAGCGAGAATCCGCCCCATGTGCTGGTGATGACCGCCACCCCTATCCCCCGCACGCTGGCGATGACCATCTATGGCGATCTGGACGTGAGCGTAATAGACGAGTTGCCGCCTGGCAGAAAACCGATTCAGACACTGCATAAGTTTGATAATCAGCTCACCAGTCTCTATCAGAGCATCCGCCGGCAGATTAATCTGGGCAGACAGGTCTATATCGTCTTCCCGCTGATCAAGGAGAACGAAAAGATAGACCTGAAGAATCTGGAAGAAGGTTATGAGACGCTGAAGCAGGCTTTTCCGGAGTTCCGCCTGAGCAAGATTCACGGCAGGATGAAATCTGCCGAAAAAGAGGCTGAGATGGAGCAGTTTGTAAAGGGAAAGACCCAGATCCTCGTTGCCACCACCGTGATAGAGGTAGGCGTGAATGTGCCGAATGCCTCGGTGATGGTAATCCTGGATGCCCAACGCTTCGGTCTCTCGCAGCTGCATCAGCTCAGAGGACGAGTGGGACGTGGCTGCGACCAAAGCTACTGCATCCTGGTAACCGGCTACAAGCTTTCAGAAGAAACCCGCAAGCGAATAGACATCATGTGTGATACCAACGATGGATTCCGCATAGCCGAAGCCGACCTGAAGCTCCGTGGTCCGGGCGACCTGGAGGGCACCCAGCAGAGCGGAATGGCCTTCGACCTGAAAATAGCGAATATAGCCCGAGACGGCCAGCTGGTGCAGCTAGCCCGTACCGAGGCCCAGGCCATCATCGATGCCGATCCGCAATGCGAGCATCCTCTGAACTCTCTTCTCTGGAACCGCCTCCGGGAGCTCAAGAAAACCCATATCAATTGGGCAGCCATCAGCTAGCAGAAAGCCCAGCCCCCGTTCCAGGCGATTCCATCGCCTGTTCCCACTCCCCTCTTATCAAAAATAAAAAAGCAAAGAAATGGATAAAAGACGCAAACCAGCCATCCGGGAGCCTCGTCCCCACCTCACTATGGAGGAGATGAGATCCTATCTCACATCCCTAAGGGAAATAGAAAGCGTAACGGGCATCCGTTACATCAAGCTCCACGTTACAGCCAAGATGATTATAGGTATCCGCGAAGCATCGGGCAAGGAATTCACCATCAATCTTGATGATCTCTTCCGTGCCTACAACGAGTGCCTGCGCTTCACAAGTCCCGAAGTAAAAAAGTACATCTTCATGGGCCATTCACCCGCCGTGGCGCTGCTCAGAAGACTGCAAAACCGGCAACCATTTGATACAGAATCTTTCCACGAAGAAGAAAAGAAATGAAAAAATACCCTGTAAAGCCCTATTTGTCAAGAATACGAAAAAGAAGTTGCTAATAAAAGTTAAAAACAAAAAGACAGCGTTAAATATCAAGCAGATAGCGTTAACAGCCTTGGTTTTTTGGAATATTCTTGTTATATTTGCAACGTCTATATAACAAAATCACATCTTAAGGCACTTGCTTTAGTGGTTTTGGCAGGATTTTTTGCTATATTACGTTCTGCACTTATTGACACAATGGACCTAAAAAAGAAAATAGAATTTAAAAGTAGTATGAGTTTTAGAAAGCAAATAAAGAAAATTTCGGTCGTGGCGTTGTTGGCGTTAACAACTGTACCCGTTTGCGGTCAGGACTTATTAGCCAGACAAGCTCCAGTTGACCATCGAATGAAATCATTGGATACTCTCGCAGTATCGCATTATCGACTGATGGAAGATCGAGAAAACCCTTCTGCAGAACTGTATGAGGATTTCTCCAACAAGTATGCCCACAAGGCAACCACATTGCCTGAGCGCTACCGTATCGACCTCCGTCACTTCTGTATGCCAACTTCTAGTCGTGTTGTCACAAGTAACTTCGGTTACCGTGCTAGCTTTGGCCGCCAACATAAAGGTATGGACATCAAGGTTTATATTGGCGACTCAATCCACGCAGCCTTCTCAGGCAAAGTTCGCATAGTAAGATACGACCGTGGTGGTTATGGTAAGTTCATCGTAATCCGTCACAACAATGGCTTGGAGACCATCTATGGCCATCTCTCTGAGCAGCTCGTTTCAGAGAACCAGGAGGTAAGAGCCGGAGAAGTAATCGGCTTGGGTGGTAATACCGGTAGAAGTACAGGTTCTCACCTCCACTTCGAGACTCGTCTCTGCGGCGTAGCCCTGAACCCAGCCCTGTTCTTCGACTTCCGCAATCAGGACGTTACCGGTGACTTCTACAATTTCAACCGTGATACTTACGAGAGCGAGTATGCTGAGGCAAATGCAGCCCGTGGCAAGATTGGCAACGGCGGCTATACCCGAGAGCAGGTAAACGGTGGCGAAGTGGGCAGATATACCACAAGCGCATCTGGCGAGAAGCTTTACCACAAGGTAAAGGCTGGCGAGACTTTGACGAGCATTGCTGAAAAACGTGGCGTTAGCGTAGAGCAGATTTGCCGCCTCAATGGCTATCGCAAGGATAAGAAGCTGTCTCCAGGACAGATTATCCGCTACTCTTAAATTACCAGTAAGTTAATATACAAACAAAAAAAGAGATAAGCACTTCATGATGCTTATCTCTTTTTTTGTTTGTATCTATTATATATTCTCCCGCGACCATTACATCAAGCCGAAGAATCGCAATACATCGTTCAGATTCGCTACAACAAGCAGCAGCAGGAGGATTCCGAATCCCACGTACTCTGCACGCTCCATGAACTTATCGCCAGGCTTACGACCCGTAATTACCTCGTAGAGGAGGAAGAATACATGACCGCCATCCAATGCCGGGATAGGAAGGATATTCATGAATGCCAAGATAATGCTCAGGAATGCTGTCATCATCCAGAAGGCGTGCCAATCCCACATAGAAGGGAAGAGGCTACCCAGGGCTCCGAAACCGCCCAGACTCTTGGCGCCCTCCTTGGTGAATACATATTTCATATCGCCTACATAGCCCGAAAGCACATTCCAGCCATACTTCACACCAGCTGGGAAACTCTGGAAGAAGCCATAACTGATATGGGTTACCTTGTAATCGAGCATCACAGGATGATTGTAGAAGCCGAACTTCACACCCTCATCACCTGCCTGAAGCAATACGCTGTTCTTCAGGGTATCACCAGAAGCCTTCACATACTCAACACTGGCTGTGAGTGCCTTCACGCTGTCCTGATGAGAGGTAGCGGCGGTAAGCACATCGTTCACACGGCCCATCTCCAACTGGAAATCATTGAAAGACTCCACTTTCTTGCCGTTCACGGTCAGGATCTTGTCACCCTTCACCAATCCCAGTTTGCTGGCAGGCGAATCCTTCATCACACTGTCTATCTGCAATGGGATATACACCTCAACGAATCGAGGACTCTCCTTGATCATGCTCAGCATATCGAGATCGCCAGGCAGATTCAAGCTCATCGGCTTACCGCCACGAATGATATCCACACGGGTGGCTGTAGAGAGATCGCGATACATATCGCCATCATAGGTCTTGAACTCGCCCTTGTCGGTACCAACCAGGATATCATGATCCTGGAAGCCCAAAGCCTTGGCCTCTGTATTGAACTTCATTCCCTGGGTCATGTGCTTGGTAGCCACATAGTCGTCACCCCAATGGAAAAGAATCATGGAATAGATAAAGAGCGCCAGCAGAAAGTTGACCAGCACACCACCTATCATGATCAGCATTCGCTGCCACGCCGGTTTGCTTCGGAACTCGTATGGCTGCATAGGCTGCTTGAGCTGCTCGGTATCGAAACTCTCATCTATCATACCCGAAATCTTGCAATATCCGCCCAATGGCAGCCATCCCAAACCATAAGTGGTATCAGAGTTCTTTGGCTTGAACTCGAAGAGGTGGAACCATGGATCGAAGAACAGATAGAACTTCTCCACTCTTACGCCAAAGAGCTTGGAGAAGAAAAAGTGCCCGCCCTCATGGAGCAGCACCAGGATGGAAAGCGATAGCATCAACTGCAACGCTTTGATCAAAAATACTTCCATTTATTTACTTTGAACTGTGAACCTTGAACTTTGAACTTGATGATTAGTCCTATATTCTGCGTTCATTTTTAACTATTAACCATTAACTTTCATCAACTCTGTGGCAATACGGCGCGCCTCGGCATCAGTCTGCAGATAGACATCGAGATCAGGATTGCTGTCGAAAGTGGCCTTTGCCATCGTCTTCTCGATGATATCCGCCATCTGCAGGAAACCGCATTCGCCCTTGCGGAAGCCGGCATTCACAATCTCATTGGCTGCATTCACGATGCACGACATATTACCACCCTTCTTGATGGCATCAAAGGCAAGCTGCAAACACTTGAACTTCTTGTAATCAGGCTCAAAGAACTGCAAGTCTTGAGCCTTGAAGAGGTCGAGACGGTCGCCATTGAGATGCAGGCGCTGTGGGAAGGAGAAGGCATACTGGATAGGCAGACGCATATCAGGCACGCCCAACTGAGCCTTCACGGCACCATCGGCAAACTGTACGGCACTGTGTACGATGCTCTGTGGATGAATCAGCACCTGAATCTTCTCGGCAGGAACGCCGAAGAGCCACTTAGCCTCTGTCACCTCGAAACCCTTGTTCATCAGCGACGCAGAATCAATGGTAATCTTGGCGCCCATATCCCAGGTAGGATGCTTCAGCGCATCGGCAGCGGTAACCTTCTCCAGCTGCTCGTGGGTAAAGTTGCGGAAAGGACCGCCAGAGCAGGTAAGGAGGAGCTTCTCTACCTCGTTATCACCCTCGCCCACCAGACTCTGGAAGATGGCGCTGTGCTCGCTATCCACAGGAAGGATAGGCACATGGTATTCCTGGGCAAGATTGCAGATCAGCTCACCAGCCACCACCAGGGTCTCCTTGTTGGCAAGACAGATCTTCTTGCGAGCCTTGATGGCATGGATGGTTGGCTCCAGACCGGAAAAACCTACCATGGATGCAAGCACCATATCAATAGGCTCTGCCTGCACGATATCGCAGAGCGCCTGGGCACCGGCATAGACCTTGATATCAGGTTCATCACTGAGCAGATTCTTCAACTCGTCATAATGCGCCTCATTGGCAACCACTACAGCAGCAGGATGGAACTTATGCGCCTGCTCGGCAAGCTCCTTCACCCTGTTATTGGCGGTAAGGCAATATACCTCGTAAAGGTCGCTGTGCTGCTCGATGACATCCAGCGCCTGTGTGCCAATACTTCCCGTAGAACCGAGAATACATATCTGTTGTTTCATTTTATTTAGAAATTTGAACTTTGAAATTTAAGCTTTGAAATTTGGCTTGAGATTGGTAAAGCAAATAGAACTCTTCACTTAACTTACAAATCGAGCAGCCCCTCTGGGATTGCCATTCTGATTTCCTTTCTTTCAGCACTCACCTCTTCTATCAAGTCATTGCTGGCAGGAATCAGCAGGTCATCACCTTCGGGGGTTGTTACCTCGAAAAGGAGATTGAGCGTGGAATCATCTACACGATCCAGGGTTCCCACCACCTTTCCGGTTACGGCATCCACCAGCTGGAAGCCGATGATTTCTGCCCAGGTCATGTTCTCTCCATCGCTATCCGAGAGGTGGCGAGGGAAAAAGACCTCACATCCGGTATAGTTGCGCGCCTGCTCCTGCGTATCGATATCCTCGAACTTCACGAGCACATTCTCATCGTTCTTGAAGCGATACTCCTCCAGATAGAAAGGCACCAGGATGCCATCGATATCAAGAACAAGATATTCTGCATCCACACGGTCGAAGACATCATCGGTGATGGCAAAGGTTATCTCGCCCTTCACTCCATGAGGCTTGCCCAACTTACCTATCTTATATACTTCGTCACGTCTTATCATAATTTACTTGGAACTTTGAATTTTGTTACACCTAGTCGCTGACACGGGTAATCTTGGCACCCAACTGGTTCAGGCGCTGCTCGATATCCTCGTAGCCACGGTCTATCTGGGCGATATTGGCAATACGGCTGGTGCCGTTGGCGCTCATCGCAGCAATCAGCAGGGCAATACCGGCACGGATATCCGGACTCGTCATTCTGCCCGCACGCAGCTTCAGCTTGTGATCATGACCTACCACCACTGCACGGTGAGGATCGCAGAGGATGATCTGCGCACCCATATCTATCAGTTTATCCACGAAGAAGAGACGGCTCTCGAACATCTTCTGATGGAAAAGCACACTTCCGCGAGCCTGGGTTGCCACCACGAGGAGCACCGACAGGAGGTCTGGCGTAAGTCCTGGCCATGGTGCATCTGCCAGGGTCATGATGGTGCCATCAATGAACGAGTCAATCACATAGTGCTTCTGTTCCGGAATGAAGAGGTCATCGCCCTCTACCTTCACCTTCACACCGAGTCGGCGGAAGGCATCAGGAATGATACCCAGGTCCTTCACCGACACATCCTTGATACGGATGCCGGCTCCACACATGGCAGCCATACCGATGAAGGAACCCACCTCGATCATATCAGGCAGGATGCGATGCTCGGCGCCATGCAGCTTATCCACACCCACGATGGTGAGCAGATTGCTGGCAATGCCACTGATCTGGGCACCCATAGAATTGAGCAGGTGACAGAGCTGCTGGATGTATGGTTCGCAGGCTGCATTATAGATGGTGGTGGTTCCCTTGGCAAGAACCGCCGCCATGATGATGTTGGCAGTACCGGTAACCGAAGCCTCATCAAGCAGCATATAGCATCCCTTCAGCTTCTTGGCCTGTATCTGATATACATTGCGCTCCTCATCGTGTACGAAAGTTGCACCCAGGTATTTGAATCCCAGGAAGTGGGTATCAAGACGGCGGCGGCCGATCTTATCGCCACCCGGCTTGGCGATGGTAGCCTTGCCGAATCTGCCGAGCAAGGGTCCGAACATCAGTACACTGCCACGCAGCGAAGAACACTTCTTCACGAACTCCAGACTGTCGAGATAATCCAGTTTCAGCTCATCACTCTGGAAGGTATAATCATGACGGCTGTTTCGGGTTACCTTCACACCGATTTCCTGGAGCAACTTGATCAGGTTGTTCACATCCAGGATGTCCGGCACATTGGTAATGCGCACGGGTTCATCGGTAAGAATGGTGGTACAGATCACCTGCAGCGCCTCATTCTTGGCTCCCTGCGGGGTGATGGTACCTTGGAGCGGATGACCGCCCTCTATGATGAAAGACTCCATAAGCTTGTCTAATTATTATAATCTGATTATCTAAATTACAAAAAGTGATTACTTTTTCTTCTTATTATTATTGTTATTGCTGCGAGCTGGGGGCTCCTTTACTTTCTCGAAGACGAAATGCTTGAGATCGAGTTTGATCATGCCATCGGTAAATCTCGCCAGATCGGCAGCCACCTTCTGCTCATCGCAGGAACCATGGCTCCACTGCATCAGGTTGCGATGCATCTGGTTGGCTGTCAGCTTCACCAGTTCATCTCTTTCCTTGCCCGGCTCCATGTGCTTCAGCTTCTCGAAGATTTCGAAAAGCATGGCACCATAATGGCGCACAGGAATACGCAGGTTAGGATATTCCACGGTTTCGGGTTTCTTGGCTATCTTTGCAGCATTGCTTACATCGAAAGGATAATCGATGTCGAGTTGGAAATTGCTCATGATGGCGAGATGATCCCAGAGTTTCTGCTCATGGTTTTCCAAGCCTCTGTTTTCCGGAAACATGCGATCCATGATCTTGATGATAGACTCGGCACAGCGCTGGCGCTCCTTGCGGTCTTCCAACTCTACACAGTAATCCACCATCTGCTGAATCTCACGTCCGTATTCAGGCAGCACGAGCTTTTCTCGCGTTGTATTATAGTCTAATCCTATTTTATTCATATTTTCTTGCTTGTTTCTTTTATTATTCAGAGGATAACCCCACTATTCAAATCTGCGGATGCTCCCGCCATCTATCTCTCCTAGATAAGCTTCTTAGGCATCTTTGCCACGAAATCCTTGAGATAGAATGGTACGAAGTAAGCCACATCCTCAAACTTGCCCTCTACGAATCTCTTCTCGGCAAGCGGTGCCATATTCTTGGCAAGCGGCTCGATACCTTCCACGAGATGCGCATGAGGATGGTTGATGGTCTCCATACACTTGGCTGCACCGTTTCCGAAGAAATATACATGATGCCCGTCCAGATATTCCTTGTAGGTTTCGGCATCCACGATATCAGCCTGGATAGGGCGAACCACCTTCAGGGAGCGGTCGAGCACTTCGGCATACACCTCCATGCGGCGTGCGTCGAGCATAGGTACGATGAGGGCATCTTCCTGTTCAGGATGTTCGCCAAGCAATACTGGCACAGCCATCAATTCGAGGGTTGGTACTGCGATGAGCTTCACCCCACGACCATAGCAGATGCCCTTAGCCATACTCACACCGATACGCAATCCGGTATAGGAGCCAGGACCACAACTTACAGCCACAGCCTCTAATGGAAGACCATGGGAATCGAGGAAATCAAGAGCCTCATCAACAAACACACCCAACTTAACTGCATGGTTAGGACCCGTGTGATCTTCCTGGTTGAAAATCACCTGTCCACTATCACTAATTGCCACTGAGCACACGTCCGTACTCGTCTCAATATTCAAAATACACGACATAATTAAAAAATATATTCTTAAATAAGTTGCAAATATACGCATTTTCTCGCTTTTTTTTGTACTTTTGCAGAAATTTAACGTGAAAGATTATATGATACAGTCAATGACAGGCTTCGGAAAAGCTACCGCGGCCTACAAAACAAAGAAGATTAATGTAGAGATAAAGTCATTAAACAGCAAGAATCTTGACCTCTCTACACGTATCGCCCCTCTCTACAGAGAGAAGGAGATGGAGATTCGTCAGTATATAGCTAAGAGCCTGGAAAGAGGCAAGATTGACTTCTCCATCTGGATTGAGAAGGATGCAGCTACAGATGCTACACCCATCAACAGTGCGCTTGTTCAGAATTATTATCAGCAGATCAAGAAAATATCTGCTGAAACAGGTATTCCTGAGCCTACCGATTGGTACAGCACCTTGTTGCGTCTTCCTGATGTAACAACCAAAACTGATGTGGAAGAATTGACCGACGAGGAGTGGGCAGTGGCAAAAAATGCAATTTGCGAGGCTATCGGCCATCTGAGCGACTTCCGCAAGCAGGAAGGAGCTGCCCTGCAGAAGAAATTCACCGAGAAAGTGGATAATATCCAGGCTCTCCTTGCCAGCATTGAACTATACGAGAAGGCACGCGTGGAGAAGATCCGCCAGAACATCGTAAACGGTCTGCAGCAGATTCCGAATGTGGATTATGACAAGAACCGTCTGGAGCAGGAGCTCATCTACTACATCGAGAAGCTCGACATCAGCGAGGAGAAGCAGCGCCTTGCCAACCACCTGAAGTATTTCCGCGAGACCATGAATGAGGAAGGTCATGGTGTGGGCAAGAAGCTCGGATTCATCGCCCAGGAAATGGGTCGCGAAATCAACACCACCGGTTCAAAGAGCAATCAGGCTGAAATGCAGAACATCGTGGTGAAGATGAAGGATGAGTTGGAACAGATTAAGGAACAAGTGCTGAATGCTCTCTAAAGGAAACTGCTCCTCCAAAGAGCCCCCGTTCCAGACGATTCCATCGCCTGGCAAAAGAATATATATAAAAAAGAAAAGGAAAATGAAGAACGGATTATTGATTTTCAGCGCCCCATCGGGCAGCGGCAAGAGTACCATCGTCAACTGGCTGATGAAAGAGCACCCAGAGTTGAAGTTGGCTTTCTCTATCAGTTGTACCTCTCGTGCCCCTCGCGGCACAGAGCAGAATGGAGTAGAGTATTTCTTCCTGTCTCCAGAGGAATTCAAGTCCAAGATTGAGGCTGATGAGTTCCTGGAGTATGAGGAAGTTTACCAGGATAGATTCTACGGCACCTTGAAGTCGCAGGTAGAAAACCAGCTTGCCAAGGGCGAGTCGGTAATTTTCGACGTAGATGTAAAGGGTGGCGTCAATATCAAGAAGTTCTATGGCGAACGTGCACTGAGCATCTTCGTGCAACCTCCTTCGGTAGAGGAACTGCGCCGCCGTCTGGTAGGCCGCAACACAGATGCCCCTGAGGTAATCGAGCAGCGCCTTGCCAAGGCTAGCTACGAGTTGACCTTCGCTCCTCAGTTCGACCACGTAGTCGTAAACGATGACCTGGAAAAAGCTCAGCAGGAGGTTTATCAGCTAGTAAAAGACTTTTTGAGCGAATAATAGAAATGAAAAAGGTAGGAATCTTCGGAGGCAGCTTCAACCCCATCCATACCGGCCACATCGCATTGGCGAAAAGCCTCTGCGAGAAAGCGGGGCTGGATGAAGTGTGGTTCATGGTCTCCCCCATGAACCCATTCAAAAAAGCTGCTACCGACCTGCTCGATGACCACCTACGCCTGGAGATGGTAGAAAAGGCTCTGGAGAATGAACCCCAGCTGAAGGCATGCGACTATGAGTTTCGCCTGCCCAAGCCTTCCTATACCTGGCACACTCTGCAGGCCATCAGCAAGGATTATCCAGAATGTGAGTTTACATTATTAATAGGCGGCGACAACTGGGCAGCATTCGACAAGTGGTACCATCACGACGATATCCTTGTCCACTACCCTATCGTAGTCTATCCCCGCCAAGGCTCCTGCATAGGCGAAGTGCCTGCCGGCGTGACCATCGTAGAAACCCCGCTGCTCAACATCAGCAGCACGGAGATACGCGAATGCATCAAGACCGGAAACAGCATCGAAGGTATGGTTCCCGAATGCATCGAGAACCTCGCCATCAAAAACTATCAGGCGCTCTTAGTCTAAAAGAGTGCCAAAACATCAATTCTCTAAAAATAGCAAACATCATCAATAGAAAGCTATGAGTTGGAAAGAAATCATCAAGAACTGTCTTAGTCTGGCATCAGCCCCTATCAGGCGCAATGCCAACTTCTTTGTGTCCATGTACATCCTGGGCATGGTAAGTTCACTCATTACGATTCCGAAGAACGGAACGCTCTACGAGAACATGTTCCTGGAGCTGTTCCTGGACCTCTATATCGTGAGCGCCATCCTCGCCGTCTTCCCGAAGAAGGTGCGCAGGGGACTGCGTGCCATATTATATATTATATTATATGTCACGGCTGCCGCCGATACCTACTGCTTCGTAAATTTCGGTTCCACACTCAATCCTTCTATGCTGATGCTGGTGGGAGAGACCAACAGTTCCGAGGCAAGCAGCTTCCTCTCTGCCCTCATCTCTGTCGAAGTGCTCTTCAGCAGCGTAGGCTGGATTCTGCTCCTGGCGCTCCTGCAGATACTCATCGTCATCTTCCGGAAACGACTCATCAAGATCTACGTCTTCCTCGTTACCATACTCGAATTGGCATCGCTCAAGAAACGACTGATGGCGATTCTGCGAATGACGGCAGCCATGCCAGCCACCTTCGGCATCCTCTGCCTGGCTATCCTCATCACTTCCATCTGCACCTCCTGGCACAACAAGGAGGCTTACCATAAGCTGATGTCGGGAAGAACCATCGGAGAGGTGGAGCACACCCTTACAGAGAAAGATCATGCCGTACTCTATCTGCCAATCTACCGACTCCACTTCAGCATCTATGCCAACCAGCTGGCAGCGCATCAGATTACCCAACTGATTCATGCAGCCCACGAGGTGAAGGTAGATAGCTGCAGCTTCCGCTCGCCAAACATCGTGCTGATCATCGGCGAAAGCTACGGTCGCCATCATTCACAGCAATATGGCTACTTCATGAAAACCACCCCAAACCAATCGGCGCTGGAGAAATCGAAGAAACTCACCAAGTTTACAGATGTCGTGACCTGCTGGAACCTCACCAGCTTCGTATTCAAGCACATGCTCTCTACCTATGTGGTAGGCGACAAGGGAGAATGGTGCGACTATCCGCTCTTCCCGGAGGTATTCCGCAAGGCAGGATACAACGTAACCTTCATCACCAACGAATTCCTGCCTCAGGCTAAGGAGGCGGTATATGACTTCAGCGGCGGCTTCTTCCTGAACAATCCGGAACTGAGCAAGCTGCAGTTCGACCACAGAAACACCCAGCTGCATGCACTGGACGATGGATTGCTGAAAGATTATGATGACAGTCTGAAACAATACAAGACCGACCATAATCTCACCATTTTCCATCTGATGGGTCAGCACGTGAACTACAAGCTGCGCTATCGCCAGAGCCAGGCTAAGTTCTGGGCAAGCAGCTACGAAGACAAGCGCCCAGAGCTGACCGATGCCCAGCGCAAGGTATTGAGTCATTACGACAACGCCACCCTCTACAACGACTCCATCGTGGCAGAGATCGTGAAACGATTCCAGAAGGAAGATGCCATCATCATCTATGTGCCCGACCATGGCGAGGAGTGCTACGAGGAAAACCGTGGCTTCATCTGCCGCAACCACTCCGCCAACATCGACTGGAAGCTGGCACATTATGAGTTTGAGATTCCTTTCTGGATCTACTGCTCAAAGAAATACATCCAGAAACACCGCGCCATCTACCGGCAGATACGTGCCGCCAAGGACAAGCGGATGATGACGGATGCCCTGCCGCACCTGCTGCTGTATCTTGCCGGCATAGAGACTCCGACCTACAAGGAGGAGAACAATATCCTGAGTCCGAAATACAACGAGATGCGCCCCCGCATCCTGAAGAACTCTGCCGACTACGACAAGCTGAGGGATGAATATCTCAAGACGCAGGTCAAGCAGGAAGAAAAGAAGCAAGACAAGAAAAAAGATAAGAAACAAGGTAAGAAACAAACAAAGAAAGGAGCCAGGAAATGAATCAGAACATACTTTCCAGAAGTGCATGCAATGCATTGAGAGGACTTGCCATCATCGGCATCTTCCTACACAACTATTGCCATTGGCTAGGTCCGATCGTCAAGGAGAATGAATATCAGTTCTTCCAGCACAACGCCGACTGGCTGCTGCAGGTGATGGCGAATCCCGACATCAACCTGCCTGTCCATCTGCTGTCGTTCTTCGGTCATTACGGAGTGCCCGTATTCCTCTTCCTGAGTGCATACGGACTGGTGATGAAGTATGAAGCCAAGCCTCATCTTTCTGCCGACCAGCAGGCTCAGATGTACAACATTTCGGGCAGGAAGCAATCCTGGAGCATCAGCTGGCGCGAGCCTCTGCGCTTCATCCGCTATCACTATCTGAAGCTCTTCAAGATGATGTTCGTGGGTTTCATAGCTTTCACGATGATAGACTACATCACTCCGGGTCCACGCCATTACGAGGTGCTGGGCATCGTATCGATGCTGGGTATGTTTAACAATGTATTGCCCAACCCCGACAACATCATCTGGCCAGGACCTTACTGGTTTTTCGGTCTGATGCTGCAGCTTTACATCGTATATCGACTGCTGCTCTATCGCCGCCACTGGGGATGGACGGTAGGATTGATGCTTCTCAGCATCGGCATCCAGTTGCTGCTGGGCTTTGACAATCCCGAGAGCGAGGCGATGAACCGCTACCGCTATAATTTCATGGGCGGTATGCTGCCATTCGGTCTGGGCATTCTCTACGCCCGCTATGGCGAGAAGATTCTGATGACCTTCCATTCGCCTGTTACCAATATCTTCGGCTGCGTATTCTGCATCTCGCTGATCTACAGTCTGAGTCTCAATATGATAGGATGGACCTTCGTACCATTCTTCATCTGTCTGCTCTGTGTGCTTGTAGCCGATCTGCTACAGGAGGTAAGTTGGCTGTCGGGCATCTACAAGGTGCTGGAATGGATGGGCGTCATCTCAGCCGCCCTCTTCGTCACCCATCCTATCACCCGCAAGATATTCATCCCTATCAGCCGTCATGGAGACATCTATGCCGGACTGCTGCTCTACATCATTGCCAGCATCGGCATCGCCTGGCTCTTTACACAGCTGATGAAGAAGATACCCAACCCGAAGAGCTAAAAGCTTTCAATTCAGAAAGAGAAGGGCAAAGGCAGAAGCAGGAGCAGAAGCAAGAGCAGAAGCAGGAGCAAGAGAGCCTACCCCCGTTCCAGGCGATTCCATCGCCTGTTCCCCCCTACCAAAGTTTAAACAAAAAAGATATATCAGATGAAGTGGAAGATAAAAGACATAGAACTGGCGAATATCAGTAGATATCGCGGTGAATTGATGGGAGCCGCCATGCTCTTCATCATTCTCTTTCATGTAGCACTGCCTAGAGAGAACGCTTTCTTCGGATTGCGCCGCATGGGCAATGTAGGAGTAGATATGTTTCTATTTCTCAGCGGCATCGGCCTGTGGTTTTCCTGGATGAAGAATCCTTCTGCCAAGCATTTCTTCATCCGCCGTTACCTGCGTATCTACCCGGCGTGGCTTATCATCGCCTGTCTCTACTACATCCCCCGATTCCAGGGAGGAGACCTCGAGGCGTGGATCAACCTGATAGGCGAGATTACCATCAACTGGAATTTCTGGCGATACGACGAGCTTACCTTCTGGTACATCCCAGCCACCATGATGCTCTATCACTTCGCCCCAGCCTATATGGAACTCATCAAGCGCCACCCCATCTACAAATGGCTGCCGGTGGTGATGATCATGTGGTGCATTCTGGTGCAATACGTCACACCGATTCATCAGGCTGTAGGCCATCTGGAAATCTTCTGGAGCCGAGTACCTATCTTCTTCATCGGCATCAATATGGGTGAGATGGTTCGCCAGAAGCAGACGCTTGATGGTGCCAGCATCTGGATGATATGGCTGATGTTCCTGATGACGCTGCTCGCAAGCATCTTCCTGGAACAGGAGAAGCACGGCATGTTTCCGCTCTTCCTGGAGCGCATGCTCTACATCCCGCTAACCATCACGAGCATCCTGCTTCTGAACCGCATCTTCCGCCGTACCCCAGGATGGTTTAACCGCAGCTTCATGCTGGTAGGAGCATTGAGCCTGGAATGCTATCTCATCCACATCCACTTCGTGCTCCATTATATCGAGCCTCATCACTTGGGATACTGGCCTACCTTCATCCTCTGCGTTGTCATCACCCTGCCACTCTCCTGGATATTGAGTAAGATTGCAGAATGGATTTCCAAGGAATTATCTCAGATTATTAAATAAAAAGAATCATCTTAGATTAAATAAAAGAAGTTTTTATGAACGAGAATGAAATAAAAGATAACCGGGGCTTCGCTGCCTTGATGCGCCTGATCCGCCCGAAGCAGTGGATCAAGAATATGTTTATCTTCGTGCCCCTCTTCTTTGGTGGTGCCCTGTTTCATACAGATGCCCTGCTGGCGGGTCTGATTGCTTTCTTTGCCTACAGCTTTGCCGCATCGAGCATCTATTGCTTCAACGATATCCATGATGTGGAGGCAGACCGCCGCCACTCGGTGAAGTGTCACCGCCCTATCGCATCAGGAGCCGTAAGCATCAGGCAAGCCTACGCTTTGATGTTTCTGATGCTCATCCTCTCGATGGGAGTATGCAGTCTGCTCGATTCGTGGGAGACGATGGGAATCATCGCCTTCTATTGGGTCATGAACCTCTGCTATTGCGCCAAGCTCAAGCAGTATGCCATCATCGATGTGTGCATCGTGGCATTCGGATTTGTGCTCCGCTTGCTGGCGGGTGGTGTCGCTACGCACATCATACTCAGTAAATGGATAGTGCTGATGACCTTCCTCATCACCCTCTTCATGAGTTTTGCCAAGCGCCGCGATGACGTGCTGCGAATGGAAAAGACAGGCGAGGCACCACGCAAGAATACGAGCCGATACAACCTCACCTTCATCAATCAGGCTATCACCATCACGGCATCAGTTACCCTGGTTTGCTACATCATGTACACGGTGAGCCCTGAAGTAATAGAGAATTTCCATACCGAATACCTCTATCTTACCAGCGTATTTGTATTGGTAGGTTTGCTGAGATACATCCAGATTGCAGTGGTTGACCAGAAAAGTGGCGACCCTACGAAGATTATTCTGCGAGACCGAATTACCCAGTTTATCGTTCTCGCCTGGTTACTCTCCTTCCTCTTCCTTATCTACATAGAATAAGGAGAAGATATCTTTATTAAGAGGATATCTTTATTAAAGAGAACAACTTAAACACAAAAGAAGAAATGAAGAAGAAATTATACTGTTTCGATTTCGACGGAACACTGACAACGAGTGATACCCTGCTCGAATTCATCAAGTATGCCAAAGGCAGAGGCCGCTTTCTGATGGCTTTCCTGATGTACAGCCCACTGCTGGTATTGATGAAACTGCACCTGTATCCCAACTGGAAGGCGAAGCAGCAGATCTTCGCCCACCTCTTTGCAGGCATGCGCATCGAAAAATTTGATGTTCTCTGCCGTGGGTTTGCAGAAGAAAACCAGCATCTGCTCCGTCCTAAGGGCATCACCCTGGTACATGAAGCATTGGTAGCTGGAGCTCAGGTCTTCATCGTAAGTGCCAGCATCGACAACTGGGTACGCCCCTTCTTTGATATCCGCAATCTGAAAGGCGTTCAGGTGCTTGGTACACAGATAGAAGTAGAAGACGGCAAGCTGACGGGACGCTTCAAGAGCAACAACTGCTATGGAGCAGAGAAAGTATGCCGAATCACGGAAGCTCTTTCTGCATCCCGAACAGCAGATACCGGAGACAGAACTTTTCCCGACCGCTCTCTCTATGAGATAGAAGCCTTCGGCGACAGCCGTGGCGACAAGGAGATGCTTGTCTTCGCCGACAAGGGGCACTACAAGCCTTTCAGAGAATAAACCATCCAGGGAATAAATCTTTCAGAGAATAATCACTCCCGGAAGAAGTCTTCCAGAAAGATAAGTCACGGATATAGATACATATAAATCAAAAGGAATCAGATGAAAAGAAATACCGATCTCGATTTCATTCGAGCCATCCTCATTGTCCTCATGATATTGATTCATATCGTGAGCTTCGGCAACGCATATCCTCATCTCAAGGCAGGCATCCTATCCTTTATGATGCCTACCTTCCTCATCATCACGGGCTATCTCGTGAACATCGAGAAGACCGGCAGGCAGATGGGAAACTATCTGAAATGTCTCGCCCTACCTTATGTCATTATGGTGACTGGATTCTCGGTGCTCTCCTATTATATGCCGGTGAGAGATGGCATCACTGAGCTCTCCCTCTCCCAGATAGGCGAGAAGATTTTCATCACTTCCATCGGTCCCTATTGGTTTATCCAGACTATGATTATCTGCGGAGCACTCTATTACTTCTGCTTCAGCGGAAGGAATTGGAATGATTTACGCAGGAATTATACGAAAAGAGATACCTATGCCAGCCTTTTCGTCTTCGCAGTTACGCTGCTCCTGATATCAGAAACTCCAGCTCTATCGGCAAGTGCAGCTGCCTATTACTTCATCGGCGTGGTCATCCGACAGAGTAAAACGGAGTGGAGCAAGCTGTTCCGCCACGAGTTTTTCGCCATCTTCCTATGGATTTATCTGCTCAACCACGATGACTGGTACGACTGGGGAAGTCTGGCTATCGTCTTCTCCTGCTGGTGCTGCATCAGCACTTTGCTGTTCCTGCAACATCTGCTCGATGCCCCAGAACGCTTCAAGGACATCAGTCCGAAGATAGGAAAAGTGGCAAAGGTGACCAACAGAATCAAGGCCACCTTATTATATATAGGGCGCAATACGCTGCCCATCTATCTCTTCCACCCCATCTTTACAATGGCTGCGAAGTTCTATCATCCCCTCTTCAGCTGGGATCCGAGCGAGATCTCGTTTGCAGCCGTCACCATCATCCTTGCCATTACAGGCAGCCTGCTCATTGCCAAGATGATGGAGAAGACCAAACTGGCTTATCTCTTTGGAAAAGGGAAACTATTAAGATAAATCCAGGCAGATTAATATTTTGTAGAAAGAATATTTGCTAGAAACAGGAAAAAGGCGTATTTTTGCACGCCGTAAAAGATAAAACAATGAATATCAAAAACAAGATTAATAATATGGATGATGCCAGACGGGAGAAGCTGGGCGAAGTCATCAGATTCGGAATCGTAGGCGGACTGGCTACGGTGCTGCAATATGTCATCTATCTGGCGATGATGCCGGTGCTGAACCATTTCATTCCACAAATGGGTGATCACAGTCTGGCTACCACAGCCAACACCATCGCCTACATTGTGAGCTTCATCTTCAATTTCATCGCCAGCACCCGATACACCTTCAAGGTGAAGGCAAACGCCAAGCGAGGTGCCGGCTTCACCCTCTCACATGTGGTAAACTATACGATGCAAACCGTCTGCCTCAACCTCTTTGTTGGTCTGGGGCTCGCCAAACAGTGGGCGATGATTCCTACCCTCTGCATCTGCATCCCCGTTAATTTCCTATTAGTAAGATTCTTCCTGAAGAAATAAAAGAATCTCCGAAACCCCGAAAAAGAAAGACAAAGAGATGATTCCTCTCAAAACTTGAAAGAAATAGATAGTTATGAAAAAGATATTCGATATTTTCACGATCAAGAAAGAAGAAAGATGGCTCGCCCTGGGCATTTTTCTGGCGCTTGCCGTTCTGAATGGTGTAGTGATAGCCCGCTATGCCAGTCATTTCACCCTCATCACGGATGATTATTACAAGAATTTCATCCGCCACTTCTGCGTATCGGGCTTCGATCCGCTTACCTACTGGGTATTGAGCGACTGGAATGCAGCATACAATGTATATCGCCATCCGCTGCTCGCCTTCTATATGTATATTCCTTACCTCATCAATATGGGGCTGATGAAACTCACAGGCTACAACTGTGCCCTTTTCATCGCGGTAGTCATCCAGATATTCTGCGGATTCTATGCCACCCTCTTCCTGAAGAGAATCTTCCGGGAGGTGATGGATCTCGACAAGACGGCATCTCATATCCTCACCCTGCTGTTCTTCTCCTTCGGATATGTGATGGTTACCTGCATCGTGCCCGACCATTTCGTCATCTCCATGATGCTGCTCATCCTGGCGCTCTACGTATCCGGTCTCAGAATGAAACATCACCATCCGCTCAAGATATGGCAGAGCGTGGTATATTTCATCCTTACAGCCGGCACATCGCTCAATAACGGATTGAAGATTTTCTTTTCTGCATTTTTCGTAAACGGAAAGGGATTCTTCCGCCCTAAGCATCTTCTCCTGGCAGTCATTCTGCCAGCAGCCCTGCTGTGGGGATTCTGCAGATGGGAATACCGCGTCTTCGTATGGCCTAACGAGATGGCACGCAAGGAACTGAAAGCCAAGAAAGCGGCTGAGAAGAAAGCCAGACAGGAACGTATGGCACAGATCAAGCATACCCGTGATTCGCTGACAAACGACTCCATCAAAAGAGGCTTGAAGATTATCTCTGCTCAGGAGATAGCCCAGAAAGCCAAGAACGACAGCATTCGGAAGGCAAAGGAACTGGCTAAGAAAGAAGCCAAAAAGAAAAGGGGTCCTAAGCAAGGTGCCCCTATCATGAAAGGTGAATTCATGAACTGGACGGATGCCACAAGCTCCCGCACACAGTCGATCATAGAAAATCTGATGGGCGAATCTATCCAGCTGCATCAGGATTATGTGCTGGAAGATGAATTGCGCCATCGCCCGATGTTCGTGAAATACCGATACGCCATCAATTATGTGGTAGAGGCAGTCATCATGCTGCTGTTTGTTGCCGGCATCTGGGCGGGCAGAAAGAGCAAGTATCTCTGGCTGGTGATGTCGTATTTCGGTCTAGATATGATGCTGCATATCGGACTCGGCTTCGGTCTCAACGAGGTATATATCATGGCGGGGCACTGGATATACGCCATTCCGATAGCCATCGGTTTCCTTCTGAAGCAAAAACGACAGCAGCCAAACCAAGAGCTGCAACCCCGACAGCTGCTCTACAGCCGTTGCCTAAAAGGCGTATTGCTCGTCCTGGGTCTGGCACTGCTGATATACAATGGTATTCTGATTATCGGATATTTCTGCTAGGAAGAGATCAAGCATGCTTATCTCTTCCTAGCATCTTTCGACATCTGCGAGCCATCGCCTTGAAGATGCTGGAGAAATTACCATATCTCAGATTCAGAAAGAGCTCTTCCAGGGAGCGCGACATCTTGATGAATGGGTGGCCCCAGGCATTGATTCTGTACACCCGCTCCTTGAAATCTACGTTTTCCACCACATATTTAGGATGTTTCAGCGGAAACTCCAGTTCATGGCGCTTCATTGTGAAGATTCTGCGATAAGCCTTCGGAGTCGTCTTCATGCTGCCCGAGAAATGGGTAGAGTCATCAGAGAGACCCAGATTATTGATCAGATTCCTGCATGGCATGATGGCAAGACTGGAATTCAGCAGCATCGAAGCCCAGAAGATGCTTTCATAAAACTCCTTTCCACTATGGGCATGATCCCTGCACATCGGGATAAAGTCCTTACGGAGCCCACGCTGGCGAACTACCGATTCCAACTGTCGCATCGCCTGCTTATCGCGCAGAAAGGCATAGTCACCCTCCCATTTGTCCACCACACGGCGCCACGATGCCCATCCCCAGATAGAGAAGATTGAAGTAAAGAAATAGCTGTCCTCGCAGTCGGGGGTCACCTCATCTTCATTGAATCCGGCAATCATGGCAATACGTTCATCGTGCTCATAGCGGTCGAGCATCTCCTTGCAGAAAGGGAAGAAAGATTGGGAAGGTACATCGTCATCTTCCAGCACGATACACTTATCCACAATCGAGAAAGCCCATTTCTGTGAGAGATACTCAGATGGATCGCATCCCTGGTTCTTGGTCTGATAAGATCTGTGCACCTCACACTCCCAATCAATATTCTCATCTGATGCTATCTGCCGGCATGCCTCGATACCCGGCACATCCCGCTCACCTCTTGCTCCATCCTGATAGAGGAACAACTGGGCAGGACGAGCCTTCTTCACCTCGTCAAACACTTTCTGGAAATTGTCGGGACGATTGAAGAAAAGCATCAATACGGCGACATCAATCTTAGCTGGCTGTTTCATATATATTACTTATTTACATCATTAGCTAACTCAAAATACCATACTGAACTTTCACAAGTGGTTTAAGAACGGGCTGAAGGCCCAAAAGCTCCTAGCCCAGGGCAACACCCTGGGTATAAACAGCAATCAGCAAGGCGCCCTGTAAGGGCGTGTGGAGCTTACTAGCAAATTCAGTACTATACCTCTGCAAAGATAACCCAAAAAGCAGACAATGCCAAATAAACCGCCACAAAAAAACAGCCGGAATGAAATATTTCCTCATTTTTCTTCCCACAATCAATTTTTTACACTAACTTTGCAGCCAAATAAGAATAAAACGATGAAGAATATTTTTAAAATCAAGAAAGAAGAAAGGATTCTTGCACTTGTTTCGATGCTGGTATTCGCCAGCTTGAATACCGTGCTGATCCATTCCTATCCTACAAGCTTTTTCAAGGCTGGCAAACTGGGATTTTGGAGTATTTTCTACAAGCATTTCACGGTATCCGGTTTCGATGCCTACTCGTATATCTTTCTTTCCAACGAAAAGATATACTTTGAGTTGTCACGCCATCCGCTCTTTGGCGCCCTACTCTATCCCGGAGCCTGTCTCAACGACTGGCTGATGGGCTGGACTCATCACAACTGTGCCACCTTCATCATGGCAGTGATGCTCGTCATCAGCGCCACTTTCTCTGCCGTATTCTTCTTCCGCATCTGCCGGGAGCTCATCCAGCTATGCCGGTTGGATGCCTACATTCTCACGGCATTCTTTTTCTCCTTTGCCTCCATCATGCTCACCACGATGGTACCCGATCATTTCTGCTTTTCCATGCTCTGTCTGCTGGTCAGCATCTATATGGTGGGAACTTGTATGGCGCAGGGCAAACAGCTCAAGGCATGGCAGGCTAGTCTGCTGTTCCTTACCACGGCAGGAGTATCGCTGAGCAATGGCGTAAAGACCGGCATCATGTCGCTTTTCTGTAATGGCAGAAAGGTATTCTCCCCCCGATTCTTTGCCATCGCCTTCATCCTCCCGCTCCTCATCATGGGCGGCAGCTTTTACTATCAGAACGAATACATCGTCAAGCCTCAGCAGGAAAAAGGCAAGGAGATAGAAAGAAAGCTGATGCCGAAAAGACCCGATATTGCCCAGAAGAATGCCGTTCACGATGCGTGGATGGATGCTCATCGAGGCAAATCGGTATCCGATATGCCATTTCTGAAATGGACCGATGTTTCTACCCCACGAATGGAATCCATCGTAGAAAACCTCTTTGGAGAAGGCATCCAGTTGCATCAGAAGGAACTGCTCAAAGACCTGAGCGTATCGCGCCCAACCTTTATCCGATACGATTGGACCATCAGCTACCTCTTCGAAGCATTCGTTTTCCTGCTCTTTGCAGCCGGTGTTTTCTACAGCAGACACTCCCGTCTGATGTGGATGTGCCTGAGCTGTGCGGCATTCGATGCCTTCCTTCACCTGGTGCTCGGTTTCGGACTCAACGAGGTATATATCATGGCAGCCCACTGGATGTTCGTCATCCCATTCACCATGGGTTATGCATTCAGAGAGGCTCAACCCAAACTGGCTAATGCGATGAGAGGAGTCACTCTCTTCCTCGCCATCTACTTCTGGGCATACAATGCCACATTAATCATTACGCATTTCTTATAATCCGGGGAGAGATCCCATACGGGTCTTCCCGATAAAAATATAAAGAATATGGACTTTTACAAAGAAATCAAAGAATATAGCCAGCAGAATCTGCGGGCATGCCAACTCAAACAGCTGGCTATTCTGGAAGAAATAGACAAAATCTGCAAGCGCCACAAGATAGAATACTGGCTGGATGGCGGCACCCTGCTCGGAGCCGTACGCCATGGCGGTTTCATACCTTGGGATGACGATATCGATATCGGTATGTCGCTGGAAGATGAAAAACGATTCGAGGAGATTGCCCCTAAGGAACTGCCCGACTGGCTCTATCTGCAGACCCCCAAATCGGATCCGGGAAGCAAGGAGCCTATCACGAAGATCCGCGACTGCAACTCTCTCTATATCGAACAGGGCGACGATTTCTGCCAGCCTTATGTAAAGGGAATCTTTGTGGATATCTTCCCTTTTGTGGATTATCCAGACATTCCCCGTTCGTGGATCAAGACCTTGACAAAGGGTATCTCCAAGAGTTATTCTATCCTGAACCACCGACACACTTACTCTCTGCGTTCCTTTGCTGAGTTCTTCTATTTCGGAGGCAAGTATTGTCTGTGCAGTGCATTATGGAAGGTAGTAGGCTTGTTCGGAAAGAAGACCCGTTATTCTGATGTTCCTTTCCTGAATGGCCGAGGCATCTCATTCGACAAGAAGGCAGTCAAGCCTTTGGGTACCATCAAGTTTGAGGGCAAGGAATTCCCTGCACCATGCAATCCCGATTCCTACCTCACCGACCTCTATGGTGATTATATGAAGATTCCACCAGTAGAAAAGCGCGAGTTTCATTCGATATTCATCCTGCCGGAACTAAGGGGTTAAAGGAGTTAAGACGTATGTCTTGTTGTTAAAAAACTACACTAAAAGACCAGAAGCAGCACGCCTGAAAGGGCGAAACTCCTTGCCCAGGGCGTGCTGCTTCTCGTTCTCTGGGCCTCAGCCCGTTCTTAAGCCACATGCAAAAAACTCAATCTATCATTTACAGCAAAACCTGGATGGTATGAGCCAGACCATCCTTTAATAATGTAATCGGCTTCCAGCCCAGAGCTTCCAACTTATCCGTAGCAAAAACAGCCTTGGTAATAGGAGTGGTATTGCCATGACTGGCATCATCGGGAATATCAAAGACCACCTTTCTGCCAGCCAGATCAGCAACAGTTTCTGCCAAGGTTCTGATGCTTACATTCGACTCCTCATTGGCTATATTATATGCCTCGCCGTTCCCGCCCTTCAGCAGGATACAAAGCAGCGCCATCGCACAATCCACCACATAAGTCCACGAACGGAACGCCTCCCCCTTACTCTTCAGTACGATATCCTCGCCACGCAATACATTGCGGATAAACTGGGCATAAACACGATTATCGTTCTCTGTAAAGAACGGACCGTAGATATGACTCGGACGGGCGATGGACACCTCAATGCCATACTGATGAGCATAGCAGATACAAAGCGTCTCGGAAGCACGTTTTGCCGAAGGATAGCACGCCCTCACCGTAGTAGGATCAATATACCCGCTATAGCTTTCTTCAAAGACACGACCGTCGCCCTCGCCATAGACTTCTCCGGAAGATACATAGACCAATTTCTTCAAGCCGTGCTGCAGTCCAAAGCGCAGCAGATTATCCACGCCGAAGATATTAGACTTCATCACTCCCACAGGATCCTCGCTATAAAGCTGTGGACAGGCACCGCCAGCAGCATCCACGATATAATCGAAAGAGATATCCACCGACAAGGGAGCCGTAACATCAAAAGGAAGAAAATGATAATGTCCGGAATCAAGATACGCCGAAAAGCGCCTGTTAGCCCGCTCTTCGTTACGACCCGCAGCATAAACCTGATAATCCAGTCCCTCATGCTGCATCAGCATATCAACCAGACAGCCACCAATCAATCCAGTAGCGCCCAGCACCAGGATATTCTTGCCCGAAAGCTGCTGCCATGGCAGCTCAAACGCAGCCAAAGCCGCCTTTACATCTTCATTATATAGATTTGTCTGTTTCATCCTACTATCTATTTCCTTCTATTATCTATTTCAACTTATATCGGCAGAGCCTATTATCTATTTCAGCCACTCATCCTTGGTGGTATGCTTCAATGCCTTAAACAGCTCCACATCCTCCGTCTGGGTAAGCTTCAATCCGTTTTTCTCGGATCCCATCACCAGGTGCTGGTTATCCACTCCCAGCTCAGCCATCAAGGTACAGGATGCCACTGTTCCGTCAATACCCTTGGCATCAGCCTCGGCGTGCGCCTTCAGCAAAGTGCTGAGAGGATAGGTATGGGGAGTCTGGGTGCGAACCAGCCGCTCGCGTGGGATGTCGATATTCTTCACACAGTCATCCACCTTCTGCATGATAGCCTCCTTGCAGATCATACCCGTAATGGCATAACCATACTTTCTGCACTTCTCGATATTCTCGGTAATGATTCGCTCTGCCACCAGCGGGCGCACACCATCGTGTACCAATATGATATCATCCTCTGCACATCCGGCATCGCGCAAGCCCCACAAACCATTGCGGATGGAGTGCTGATTGCTGTCACCACCCTCGAAGATCCACTTCAGCTTGGTGATGTTAAACTGGTTGGCATACGCCTGCAGTACCACTTCCCACCCCTTGAGGCACACCACGCAGATGGCGTCTATCTGAGGATGGCTCTGGAAAGCCTGCATGGTATAGATGATAACAGGTATGTTATCAATCGTCATAAATTGCTTTGGGATATCCTGTCCCATACGGTTACCAACACCGCCTGCAGTCAATAATGCAATATTCATAAAGTTCGTATTTTAAGATTGTCTATTATATTGAATGTTATTATATGAGAAGATCAACGGATAGCAGAAGGCACGTATCTTTGCCATCAAGCCACGCTGATGCTTGCTGTAGTATATCTTGTCACCATGCTTCAGACAGAGGAAGCAGAGGCAGAAGAGTGCCAGCAGATTGTGATGCAGCATATAATAGCTCATGCGATGTGCCAGCGCAAACTTCGGCTCCCGGGTATGCTCATATATATAGGTATAGAGCATCTGCCAGTTGGGCTGCTGCTGCAATCTGCGATAATTGGCGATACCATAGAGGTAAGGCTGATAGGTAGGGCGGGCATCTACCTTCTTGCCTGCCTGCTTCAGTTCCTCATGACAGGCAGAAGCCAGATTCGTGCGATGCCAGTTCAGTGGTTCATCTACCATCACGATACCACCGTGCAACTGGGCGCAGATGGCAAGACTCCAATCGTACATGATATTCGGCAGCCAGTATTCACTTGTCTGGATAAACTCCCGGCGGAGCAGCATGGTATGTCCGGCAAATCCACAGAAGAGCAGCGCCTCCAGGCTGTACTGAGGATTCACAAGATGCGTATGCTCCCTGTCGGCACCACGCAGATGGGTAGAAAAACAGATGTCATGATTGCCGATGGCAGCCACCTGCTTCTCTATCTTGGTAGGAAACCAGACATCATCCTGATCGCTGAAAGCCACAAAATCGCCCGTTGCCTTCATCGCAGCCGACTTGAAGTTCTGATTGAATCCCAGATTGCTGGCATTGCGCGAGAAATGTATGATAGGAAACTTCTCGGCATAGGATGTGCAAATCGCCACCGTATCATCCGTAGAACCATCATCCTGGATGATGATCTCCTTCAGGGGATAGGTCTGCGAGAGTATGGAATCCAACTGCTCCCTGATATATTCGGCACCATTGTAGGTGCCCATGATGATTGAAACTGTCTTATTTGTATTCATCCTTCATTCTGATTTATTCAGCTTATCGCTGATTTTTCAGTTTATCCCTACTTTTTTCAGCTTTATTCATATGAACCCATCAAGGTTACTTCTTTCCCATTTTCTTCTTCACGAAAGCCATACACTCCTTCAGAATGGCGGCACCGGCAATACGCATCACCAGATAGTACAGCACAACAGCCATCAGAATGCGGCAAAGCAGGAGCAGCCACAGATTGTGGATAGACTGCGTGGCGAAATAGGTAGCCGTCATCACCGCCAGGGCAGCCAGCGCAAACGGCAGGATATCCTTCAGGAACATCCATACCCGATAGCCTATCAGGCGACGGGAGAAATACTGCCATACGAACAGCCAGATGATGTTCAGCAGCACGTAGGCGATGACCATCGTGCGGATGCCCCAATGCCATATCAGAATCATCGTCAGAATCTGAACCACACCCAGGGCAAAGGTCACCCCAAAATAAGTACCCGACTTGCCGTTGCTCACCACCAGACTCGACATGAGCTGGCTCATCGGAATGATGGCACCACTCACGCAGAGAATCTGCAGCAGGAAGGCACTAGCCAGCCATTTTTCGGTGATAGCCAGGACGATAAACTCCCTAGCCACCATTCCAAATCCCAGCATCAGCGGGAAGGAGATGAATGACGTGAAACGGATCAGCTTGCGCAAGGCTTCCAACTGGCGTCCCGGCTGCTCACGAAGATCTACCAGCACAGGCTGAGCCACCGAATCCACCATTCCCTGTATCACGCTGTAAGCCTTGAAGTTCCACTGCGAAGCCTGGTTGTAATTACCCGTATCATGCGCCGTGAAGTAATGACCCAGCAGGATATTCAGCACATTGTTGTTGATATGCGTGGTGATGGTGGAAGCCAGCAGTTTGCAGCTGAACTTGAACATCCTGCGGATAGGTTCGAAATCGAACCGCAGACTCGGGCGCCACGGAGAATAATGCCAGAACAGCGCCGTATTCACGATGCTGTAAACGATGGTCTGGGTAGCCAAAGCCCAATAAGACATGCCGCAAAACGCCATGATCACTCCTACCACACTCGAAAAGAGCGTGGCGATGATGCCCGACTGCGCCCTCTGCTTCACCATCATGTGCTTGAAGAGATAAGCCGACTGAGCCGTACAGAGGCTGGAGAATAACAGCGACAGGAATGCATACCGGCAAAGAGGAACCAGTGCCGGAGTATGATAATAGCCCGCTATCAGAGGGGCACAGAGAAAAAGTACCAGGTATAGAAAACCACCTACAGAGATATTAAACCAGAATACGGAGTTATAGTCATTATCTGTAGGTTCCTTGATATTCGTGATAGCCGTGATGAAGCCCGAATTCTGCAAGGCATTGGCTATCAGAGAAAAAACAGTAATCATGGCGATCATACCATAATCGCTTGGCGACAACAGTCTGCCCAGGACGATGCCGAATACCAGTCCGATAACCTGCATCGCCCCATTGTTCATGGCTCCCCAGAAGAGGCCCTTTGCTGTTTTTTCCTTTAATGTTTCTGCCATTTAAATTTATTTTTTCTTGCTAAAACCATGCGAACTAGCGCTTGAAGAAACTCCTCACCACAAACCAGGTATGCACCAGAACCGTGGTGACAATGCCATAGTTGCTGCGCATCACCTCGAAACGCTCCTTGAGCGAAGCCTTGTGGTTCTGCACCGACATGCCGCCATCCAGATAGTTGGTGATGACTGCATGCACATTGCGCAACGGAAGATGACGCTGCTGAGCCGCCTTCATGATGCGGATGCACCAATCCACATCTGCCGAAAGGCGATAGTGAAGATTATAATGGATTTGGCGGGCGATATCCGTGCGGGCATAAAACGACTGATGACAGACGAGCATTCCCCACTTGAACGAGCGCCAGTTCAGCTTCTTGGGAGGCGAAAGACGGCGATGGTGCAGGAACCTTCCCTCGTCGTTCACGATATCGGTATCTCCATAAAGCACGCCCGGCAGGTTCTCGCCCTCGCCTACGCATCCCTCCACATACTCCAAGGTATCGTCAGAAGGAAACACGTCTCCCGCATTCAGAAACACGAGATAGTCGCCCGTGGCACGGTCGATGCCCTTGTTCATGGCGTCATAGAGTCCCTTGTCGGGTTCCGAATACACCACGATTTCGTGGGCATTCTCTCCAGCCTTTGCCCTGTTCTGGTATGCCCGAACCATTGCCAGGGTCTTGTCCTTCGAAACACCATCTATGATCAGGTGCTCGATGTTGCAGTAAGTCTGCTTATTGACACTATCCAATGTACGCTGCAACACACGCTCAGCATTGTAGGTACAGGTTACGACGGTAAACTTAATCATATCCGGTAGTTTTTAAAGGCCATCGCCTGATTATACACCTCAACATATTTCAGCGCCACCGCATGCTGCGAATAGTTATGCATCACCTTCTGCAGGCACGCCTTCTTCAGATTCTCACGGTCGGCTTCTTCCAGCACCCAGTGGATTCCAGCCGCCAGATCCCTGGCATCGCGATAGTTTGCCACATATCCGTTCTTCTGATGATCGATCATCTCCGGTATGCCGCCCACCTTGAATCCTACGCTCGGCACGCCGCAAGCCATCGCCTCCATGATAGTATTCGGCAGATTCTCCGACAGGGAAGGAAGCACGAAGACATCGGCAGCATTGTAAATATCCGCGATGCGCTTGTCATCACTCACATAACCGAGCGAAACGATCGGGAACGAAAGCTTACCTTCGAACTCCTCGCTGTGTCCACCCAGTATTGCCACGCAGGTGTTCTCCCTCATCTCGGGATGCTGCTCAGCCATCAGCCGGCACGCCTCTATCAGATAATCCATGCCCTTATAGGGATTGGTGGCTCTCTGGGCGATGAAGAGGATGATGCGCTTGTCCTTCGGCAGCTGCGTGCGCAGACGGGATTCCAGCTTGTCCTGCGGACAATAGACATGGGTATCTATCGGATTGGGAATCGTCTCGATGCGATGACCCGCCAGGAGTCCGCTCAACCGGGCTTCTGCTGCCAGCCATCTGCTGCAGGTAACAAAGGAAAGAGCCCCACTGTTATACACCTTCTGCTTCTTCTTCCATATCTTAGCCGACAGATCGTTCTTCCCCCCGTTTCCCGGCAGATACTTGCAGTTGCCGCAGCCATTGTTGTAATGATGGCAACCCAGGGTAAGATGACAGATGGATGAAGCCGGCCAGATGTCGTGCATGGTCCATACCACCGGTTTTCCGCTGCTGATAATCTTCCGGATGGTCTTCAGCGAAAGCATGCCCTGGTTGACCCAGTGCAGATGGATGATGTCAGCCTCCTTGAACTCCGGCAGGGAAGTGATGTCGTATCCCGCATTAGCGATATCGAGTGCAAAGAGATTCTTCTTGGAAAAATGAAGACGGCAGAAGATGCACCAGCGCTCCCACAGGAAATTCCACTGCATCCTGAACGAGCGTGGCAAACCTACCACGGTAATATCATCGGTCACCTTGTCGCGCACCAGCATCTTAGCCTTAATACCATTGTTGTTAAGGGCATCCATCAGGCGGTTGGCAGCCACGGCAGCTCCACCCGCCTTCTCACTTGTATTTACTATGAGTACTCTCATGATTATCCTTTTAATTCTGCTTGCAAAGATAATGTAAAAATTTGAGTTGGCGAAGAAAAAGGAAGACTTTTCTGAGATAATAGAGAATGTTTTTTATGAAATGACGAGAATGGATATAATAAAACATGCCACAACTCTCAACGAGCTGTGGCATGCACTATGTTTAACTTAAAAATTCTAATCAAAATAGTCTCACGACCTTCTCAATTATCTGTTAAACAATCTACCTTAAAACCTAATAACTAAAAACCTAAATCTATTACTACTAACCTAAACAATCTATTAACCTTTTGACGCTGCAAAGGTAGTACTTTTTCTACGAATCTCCAAATAATCCGGCAAAAAAAGTGTTATTTTTGAGATTTCTTGATATAAATCAACGAGTTATTAGAAATTTCGTCAAAAATTAACGAGATTTTAACTCTCATTAAGCTTTTACTATCAATACTGTAGCGTAAGCCGAGATTCCTTCCATTCTTCCGGTAAAGCCCAACTTCTCTGTGGTTGTAGCCTTGATGGAGATCTGGTCTTCCTCTACACCCATCACTTTTGCCAGGCATTCCTTCATGGCAGGAACATGCGGATTGAGCTTCGGACGCTCAGCACAGACCGTTGCATCGATGTTGCCCAGGGTATATCCCTTGGTGGCAATCAGGTCCATCGTCTTCTTGAGCAGAATCTTGGAATCCACATTGAGGGTCTCTGCTGCCGTATCAGGGAAATGATAACCGATATCACGCATATTGGCTGCACCCAGCAGGGCATCACAAATGGCGTGAATCAACACGTCGGCATCACTATGGCCGAGCAAACCCAACTCATAATCTATCTTGATACCACCCAGCCACAAGTCACGGTTCTCTACCAGCTTGTGAACATCGTATCCAAATCCTACACGAATATTCATAATCTATTATTGATGATTAAAGTTATTAATATATTTATATTCTCTATTAATTCTCTTCCTGCAAGGCTCTTCATCCCTTATCGCCTGCCTATCGCTTGAACAGGTCTTTCAATCCGTCCATATCGAACGCCAGCGTAAAGCGCAGGGTCTGGTCGAGCGGATTGCTCTTGGCGGTGGCTACCACATAGGAAGCATCGAGCGAGAAGACATTCATCTTGAAGCCGGCTCCCACCGTGAAGTACTTGCGGTTGCCCTTGCTCTGGCTCTCGTGATGATAACCGGCACGCAGGGCAAACTTGTCATTATATACATACTCGGCACCTACGCCATAGTTGATTTCCTCCAGCTCTTCCTTGAATCCGCCTGGGGCATCGCTGAAGCTCTTGAAGATGCCGCTGATGCCCGAAATATCGTTGTATTCGCGATGCACACGGTCTTCATACTCCGAGTTGTCCTCTCCCTCCTTCTGAGCTGGAACCGTAGGCACGAGATACTTGTTGGCATCTGCGGCGATGGTAAAGCGGTTGTACTCGTCGATAGGAATCATCAGAGAGGCACCCAGACGCAGATTGGTAGGCAGGAACTCGCCATACTCCTGACCGCTGAAGGTAATCTTGCTGCCGATATTCGAAATGTTCAGACCTACGCCCAACTGGCACTCACGCGGTCCGATGTTGACATAGTTCTGATAATAGGCTGCGATATCCGCCGCAAAAGCCGAGGCTGGCGAATTTTCCTCCTGATAGTCGAAGCGCAGGTCGGAATAGATCCAGCGGATGGCTGCCGCCAGGGAAAATTTCTCGCTGAGCATCAGAGAGTAAGCCACATCAATCGACATCTCATAGGGATTGATGGTCATCGCATTGTCGTTTTCTTCCGGATTAGAAAGAAAGACCTCACCCATGTTGAAGTAACGGAGCGAAGCAGATACGGCACTGTAATCGCCTATGCGGTAATAGCCCGAGAGATAGGCGAGATTCATGTCGTTGACCAGCGAGCGGAGCCATGGAGTGAAGTTCAGCGCCACGCCCGCCCTGGAGATGTTGAAGGGATACTTTGCCGGATTCCAGTACTGCGAGTTGACATCCGGATCGGTTGCCGCACCCACATCACCCAGACCTCCGCCGCGGGCATCGGGCGCTATGGTCTGGGAGATGACGGCATAGTTTACCGGATTGAAAAGACTCTCCTTGGTGTCTCCCTCTCCGTTCTGCGCCGATGCCGTCAGCGCCCATACCGAGAGGAAACCGGTTGCGAATATCTTGACGATTCTATTCATACTACATGATTTTATATGATGATATTTTCTATTTTATAATGATCAGTTTCCGGGTCTTGGAGGCATAGCTGCTGCCATCCGATGAAACCTTGACCCGATACAGATAGATGCCCGTACCCAGAGGGCGACCGCCATCTACCGATAGATCCCACTTCACGGTATAGACCTCCGAAGCCGGCACTCCGCTCTCAGCATGGCGCCAGAGCTGTCTGCCCGAAGTATCATAGAGTTCGATTACCACATCCATCCGGCTCTCCGTCCTGTCGTGAGAAACGATGAAGGTGGTGGTGCTGCGGGCAGGATTCTCCGTCACGCCCACATCGAAGAGCGATGGAGCCAGACCGCTTACCACATTGAAGTGGAGGGTGGTGGTAGAACTGTTGTTCTGGATATCCCACGCCGTGAAGGTAAGCTGATGCCTGCCTGCCGGGAGTTCCGGAATACTGTAGCAGGTGGAACCGCTGGTATAGGTTCCGAAATCATACGAGAAATAACCGTTGAGATTGTAGGTCTTCGACTGATCTCCGTCTATCACCAGCTTCAGGTCATGGCCGAGTCCGCTTCCTGCGGCATTGATTCCGTCCTTGTCTGATATCCTTGCCACGAAATAAGGGGTGGTATTCACATTGCCGCCATCCACGAAGGTAGGCGAATTCAGATAGCAGAATACCGACGGACCGATGGAGTCGTTTTCTGCCACCACGCTGCCGCCCACCTTGAACCGTGCGCTTTCTCCATTCGCCCGCAGCCCCTTGTCGTTGCTGACGGCATAGAGATTCATCAGTCCGGTATCACCCGAATAATTGATATCCTTAGGTACGGCAAAGCTGAAGGCGAACTTTCCGCCGGATACGCTGTCAGCACCCTGATAGAGCGTCTTCTGCCGGTCGTAATACTGGAAGGCTGTGGAGGCTCCGTCGGCTGTGGCATCATTCAGCTTGCAGGTAACCAGTTCCCTGGAATCCCTTACCGTAGCCGTCACTACCCCCTGGAAATCCACATCCGTCTCCACATGTCCCGCAATCCTGGCTATATCTCCGGCTCTCAGCAGCGGAACCGTATCGGTGCGCTGGCAGGAGATGCCGTTGATGGAATCCACCACTACCTTCATCATCGGCAGGTTGAGCGAGAGGGCAGGATCTCCGAGCAGGGCATACTGCAGATGGTTTTCCGAGCGGTCTATCTCGCCCGCCATCACATTGCCCAGCATCACGTCGTTCTGTGCCAGCCGGTGTGCCTCGCCTATCGCAAGCGGCTTGCCGTCTTCCCGGCTCAGCACCCTGCGCAGGAAGGCGCGGTTCATATACTTGTTCTGCTGGGCAAACACGGTACGCGTGGTACCATAGAATGCCACAGCTCCACCTTTTTCATTCAGCAGGGCAGCCTCGCCGATGGTAGATTTCGTACCGTCATAGGGCATGATGTCGCAGGATGCCGTCACCCACAGCGGCAGGTTTTCGTTTCTGAACGATTCGAAATCCGTAATCTTGAGCACGTTTTCATGCGAAATCTGGGTCTCGCTTCCATGTCCGGCATAATCCATCACCAGGGCACCATTAGCCTGCTGCTGCCTGATGATACGGGAGACTTCGGGATAGGTATTTCCCGTTGAGGAGGTCTGGCGGGTGTAGGCATCCCACATCACCTTTCTGATGAGATAGCCCGGATAGAGCGAGGCGATATCGTCTGCCACCTCGTTGGCATCCGCCATGTGGAGATTCTCGTTGCCGTCATCGCCCATGAACATCAGGGTGTTCTGCCAGGCTCCGGCATTGGCGTTCTTCTTGTAGCTGATGGTCTTGTCCACCAGTATCCTGGCTTCCTGCGCCGTGGTCACCGGGAATCGTCCTACCGCCACATCCTGCAGTTCGGTTTTCGGATCGGCTCCCTTTCCTTCGCCGATGATTCCCAGCCAGCTGTCGCTCACGTAGCAGGTGGTCTTGCTGAACGAGTCATCGCTCTCATGACAGAGCAGGTAATCATCCGGATTCAGCAGCCTGCAATCTGCCGTGAGCATCCGGTTGTCCCATACGCAGTCGCCGAAGAGCAGGAGATACTTAGGCATGTCAGCAGCCGTAGCCGCCCTGTCGCTCAGCATCCGCAGATAGCGGCGGTAGGCATTGGCATCGGGGGTACCGCTGGAGAATTCATTATAGAGCTCATCGGCGGGCACGATGTTCACGCGCAGCCCGTCGTGGGTTTCGTGGAATTCCTTGAGCCTCTGTGCCTGCTTGAGCAGTTTCTGCGAGGTTGGGATGATGATCACCATATCAGCAGCCCCGTCGGCATGGTGATCCTGCAGTGTGATGCCATACACATACTCGGCTGCAGGAATCTGGCTTCCGAAACCGGCAAAGGGCGCAGGCTGCTCCCAGGTTACGGCTACATAATCCAGATGAACTGGTCCACCGCTGAGTGGCTGTATCTCGATGGTATCCTTCTCCCTGAAATCCTGAAGCGGATAGGTGGCGCTCCTTTCCACGCCTACCGTATAGGTACTGCTGCTGGTATTGACAGGCAATTGGAGGCTCATGGTTCCCAGTTCCTGCTGGTTCTTCCTGATCTGCACCTGGGTGTTGGTACCGGCGGTAACAGCCACCACCAGCTTTCCCCGGCTGCATCCAGTAGGATTGGTGATGACCACCTTCTGGGTATCGCCCACCTTGACGGCTGTAGGATGGAAGAGATTCCTTCCACCCTGCATCCAGCTGAACCCATCTACTTCATAAAGAGAATGATAATCTTCCGGCATCGGATGGCAGGAAGATACGAAAGAGGCTGAATCTGCCCAGAGACTCGGCGCCTCATCGCTCTGGGTGATGAAATAATAACCATAGTCTGAATAGGGATTGCGGGTGCGCACCGTAGCCGTAGGGCTGCTCCAGCTCACTGCACCGCGGGCATAGAAATAATGTCTGCCATCCACCACATACTGCGGCACCTCCTTCAGGTCGTCAGTCTCCCGAATATCCTGGGCATAGAGCGCTTCGTTCTGGAGATTTCCTCCATAACCGTAGATCTTCACCTTGCTGATATCCGAAAAACCGGCACGGCGCACCACGTCGGCAGTCAACTGATGAATACCCGTTTCGCTCACCCTGATCTTTGCCCATTTTCCGCTTGCCAGCACAGAATGGTCGGCATAGGCGAGAGAAGAATCCTCCCCGCCGCGGGTCTGCAGCCGGGCTTCCTGCTGCGAACGTGTCAGCAGATGCGACTGGCTCTGCGAACGCGCCAGCGGCTTCGCCTGGATATCGAGCATGAAGCTCACCAGCGCCTGGTATCTGTGCTCCCTGAAAACGAGAGGAGAAAAGGAAATCACCAGCAAGCCTTGTTTCCGGCATTCGGTTACCTGCTGGCAGATGGACACCTGCTCGGGAAGAGCAGCGCCCGAAAGCCGGTTGTAATGAGAAATATCGGTAGCAGGCATATCCACATACTCCGGATATTTCACTGTTACCGTATAGATAGAATCCTGATAATCACCCTGCAAAGGCAAAGAATATACGAATTGAGGCAATATGGAGTCCACCTTCACCTCCTGCGAGGTAAGGTTGAAGAATCTCTGTGCAGCAGCAGGCAGCGCCATCAGCACCAGCACTGCCACGATACAGAGGTATTGCCATATTCTACTCTTATTCATATATTCTTTCTATTTACACATAAAGTCGAGCACCTTTCTATCTTCAAGATAGCCCTCCAGATGGTCGTCGATCTTCACCGGACCGCATCCCGTAGGACAACCCGTATAGAGCAGGTCTCCAGTCTTGAGCGTAAAATACTGGCTGATGTAGGAGATGATTTCATCCACCTTGTAGAGCATATCGCTCGAACAGCCTTCCTGCACATTCTCGCCGTTGATGTTGAGATGGAAGTGGATAGCCTGGATGTCACGGAACTTCTGGATATCCACCCATTCGCCGATGGCGGCAGAACCGTCGAATCCCTTGGCAAGCTCCCAAGGCTGTCCAGCCTCTCTCAGCTTCCTCTGCATCTCGCGGGCGGTAAAGTCGATGCCCACGGTCACCGCATCATAATAGCGGTGAGCGAAACGCTGCGGAATGGTCTTGCCCAACTTGCAGATGCGCACCACCAGTTCGGTCTCATACTCTATTCTTCCCAGATGATCCGGGATGAAGAAAGGCTTGCCGTTGTTGAGCAGCGCAGAATCAGCCTTGGTAAAAATAACAGGACGCTCTGGTTTAGATAACGTTCCATGCAGCGATTTATTGTGTTCGGTATAGTTCATACCGATAGCAAATATCTTCATAACCCCAAAAATATATATAAAAAGAAATGGGAGTTAGAAGCAAAGCAATGCTTTAACTCCATAACTCCCGGATATTCTAATTTAACTATAAGTCAAATTAATGCTTGCTTTCGAGTAATGATTACTCAGCAGCAAGAGTAAAACGCTGGTAAGCAACAATCTTGAGATCCTTGCTCTGAGAAGCGAGGTACTGGGCAACTGTCTGCTTGTCACCATCACCGAACTGGAACTCCTGGTCAACGAGGCAGTTCTCCTTGAAGAACTTAGCCAGACGACCGTTAGCGATGTTCTGGATCATAGTTGGGTTCAAAGAAGCAGCCTTCTCCTCACCTACAGTCTTCTTGATGTTGCGAGCCTCCTCAGCCTGCTCAGGAGTCAACCAACCCTTCTTGGTGTTGCTCTCGATGTGATCCTCAGAGTCAACGTGAGCTGGGTTGATGCCAGCCTTCTTCAAAGCAGCGTTCACAGCCTTCTCTACGAGCTCCTCCTTTGTCTTGGCAACAGCAACCTCGAGCTCAGTCTTCTTTGTCTCCTCAGAAACAGAAGACTCGTCGAGAGCTACAGGGCGCATAGCAGCTACCTGCATAGCTATCTTGTGACCAGCCTCCGCGTTGTTCTCGTTGAGCTGAACCATAGTACAGAGAGTGTGCTTGTTCATGTGGTCGTAAACCTCGATGTTGTCACCCTCGAGAACGCAGTAGCCGTCGAGCTCCATCTTCTCACCGGTGATACCAGAGCGCTGTGTAACAGCAGACTGAGCATCAGACTCGCCAACCTTCAAAGCCTTCACCTCGTCGAGAGTGTGAGCCTTTGCTGCGATAGCAGCGTCGAGGATGTCAGATGTCAACTTGATGAAGTCAGCACCGTTAGCTACGAAGTCAGTCTCACACTTCAGAGCGATGATAGCAGCGAAATCGTTAACCTTCTTAACGAGAACGCAACCGTTAGAAGTCTCACGGTCAGAACGCTTTGCAGCGATAGCGAGACCACGCTCACGGAGCAACTCCTTTGCCTTATCGAAATCACCTTCAGCCTCTGTGAGTGCCTTCTTAACGTCAGCAAGACCAGCACCAGTCATAGCGCGAAGTTTCTTGATATCTTCAATTGAAACAGCCATAATATTTTTCTAATATTAAAAGTTAATAATAATCTTTGCTTGAAAAGAACTAAAGCCATCGAATCATAAAACAGAATCAATGGCTCCAGTATATTTTTGTTTGCCTAATTACTCAGCCTCGTCCTTGCGGGCAGCCTTCTTCTTAGGCTGATCCTTCTGCTCTGCAGCAGCCTTGTCGTCAGCCTTCTCAGCCTTACGCTCCTCAAGACCCTCAGCGATAGCACCGCAAACTGCAGAGAGGATAGCCTCTACTGAGTCCTTAGCGTCATCGTTAGCTGGGATAACGTAGTCGATATTCTTTGGATCTGAGTTGGTATCTACGATACCGAACACAGGGATACCAAGACGGTTAGCCTCCTTAACAGCGATGTGCTCCTTCATTACGTCAACTACGAAGAGTGCGCTTGGGAGACGTGTCAAGTCAGCGATAGAACCGAGGTTCTTCTCCAACTTAGCACGCTGGCGGCTGATCTGCAGCAACTCGCGCTTTGAGAGGTTAGAGAATGTACCATCGTTCAACAGCTTGTCGATGTTTGTCATTTTCTTAACTGCCTTACGGATTGTAGGGAAGTTGGTAAGCATACCACCAGCCCAACGCTCGTTTACGTATGGCATATTGATAGAAGCTGCCTTCTCGGCAACTGCATCCTTAGCTTGTTTTTTAGTAGCGACAAACAGGATCTTCTTACCTGTCTTGGCGATTTCCTTGAGGGCCTCAGCAGCCTCGTCAACCTTAGCAACAGTCTTGTTGAGGTCGATAATATGAATACCGTTACGCTCCATGAAGATGTAAGGAGCCATTGCTGGATTCCACTTGCGACGGAGGTGTCCGAAGTGGCAACCTGCCTGAAGTAACTGGTCAAAATTTGTTCTTGACATTGTCTTTTCTTGTTTAAATGTTGTTTACTTTCTTTTGAATTCTAGCTAGAATCAGTCGATGAGTAGTCCCCGATTAATGGAATCTCACCGATTTAGATACTAAACTTTTTAGTTCAGCTATAATAATCTGAATATATATATATGTATAAGATTAACGCTTGCTGAACTGGAAGCGACGACGAGCCTTTGGCTGACCTGGCTTCTTACGCTCTACAGCACGTGAGTCACGTGTCATGAAGCCTGCATCCTTCAATGCCTTCTTATCGTTAGCGTCGATCTTAACGAGCGCGCGAGCGATAGCGAGGCGGAGAGCCTGGCTCTGACCGGTGAAACCACCACCGTCGAGGTTTGCCTTAATATCATACTTACCCTCAGCCTCGAGCAACTGCAATGGCTGCTTTACTACATAGCGAAGGATTGCTGATGGGAAATATGTCTCAATATCTTTCTTGTTGATTGTGATCTTACCTGTACCCTCTGAGAGGTATACGCGAGCTACAGCGCTCTTACGGCGACCAATTGCATTAATTACTTCCATTCTACCTTAATTATTTATACTGGTTAATATCAATTGCCTTTGGCTGCTGAGCCTCATGCTTGTGCTCTGTGCCATCGTAAATGAAGAGGTTGTCCATCAAAGAGCGACCGAGAGGGCCCTTTGGTAACATACCCTTAACTGCGTGACGGAGGATCTTGTCCATTCCATCAGGACGCTTGCGCAACTCAGCTGGAGTATTGAAGCGCTGACCACCAGGGTAACCAGTGTAACGTGTGTAAACCTTATCAGTCTCCTTCTTGCCAGAGAATACAGCCTTAGCTGCGTTGATAATGATTACGTTGTCACCACAATCTACGTGTGGAGTGAAAGTTGGCTTGTACTTACCACGAAGCAACTTAGCTACCTTTGAGCAAAGGCGACCTACTACCTGGTCTGTTGCATCGATTACAACCCACTCTTTCTTAGCTGTCTCCTTATTAACAGAGATAGTCTTGAAACTTAATGTGTCCATTTTAAAATTTAAATTTACTACTAAAAAACGTTTTAATCTTTTCTTACTCACTTAATTTCGGATAGGTGATTCACTAACCGCAAATCCCGGCCACAGGATGTGCTATTAACACACCATACCCAGGGGACTCTAAGTGTATCCCCGAAATAATCGGACTGCAAAATTACACATTTTTATTTGATTATGTGTAAGTTACGAGCCGTAGTCCTTATCTTTTATAATTATTTAACTTAGTTTGTCTTGTTTTGTTATTTTCATCCGTTTTTATGGCTTTTTGCATTTCCCAAGCATCTCCTATATTATCAAGCTTCTTCTGTATATATCAAGCTTCTTCTATATATAATTAAGGTGTAAGGTTCGCAGTGAGCCCCACACGCCCTGAAAGGGCAGAAGCTCCTAGCCCAGGGCATCGCCCTGGGTTATTACGGACGTAAACCTGTCGCCCTGAAAGGGCAAAAGCTTTCAGACACAGGCATAAAAACAGCAATGGGATTTCGATACCCCTATCGAAACCCCATTGTTATTCTTGTATAAGTAAAAGATGATGAAAGCGTTTCACAACGCCGTTTTATTTTTTCTGATGCAAAGGTACAACAAAAACCGTTTGCTAGGGGGTATTTTTTAGCATATATAGGGGTAAAATCTGTTTTTTCAGCATATATCAAGCTAAAATTACCCCCCCCTAAACGATTTTTACCACTTAACTCATCTTTTTTCAAGGTCAAAATCTAAGGAAAATGAACTTAAATATACGATTACTACCATACCAATGAAACTTTTCCGGGGATAGGAATGAAACTATCCCCGGCTACCAATGAAACTATTCCCGGGAATATCTATGAAACGATCCAGGAATATCTATGAAACGATCCCTTCATCAGATGACGGTAATCCAGATACCTTCCCCTTGATTCTCCGCTGCCATAATGCGATTCATCAAACGATGGAGCCAGATACGGGAGTTCACCACCATGCCCTTTACCCGGTTCTCGCCCACCAGAATGCAGCCCTGGGTATCATCGGGATAGTTGCCGGCATGGATGCGGATGCCCTCGAAACCGGGAACACCCTGCACATACGGAAGCCACTTCTTGAATCGGCGCGACTTGGTGATAAGCACACGATACGAACCCTCGGGGATGGCGGTATGGCCTGGAATCTTTCTCGCCACCTTGCCGCTCTCTCGGCTGAAACGGGCGTTCTCCTCCTCCGGCTTCAGCTCCACGCCCTTCAGATTACGCCACGTTGGCTCCAGGGTGTCACAGAAGTAGCTCTCCTTAGACAACTTCTCCAAATCAAAACTATGCACGAAACTGCGCTTGTCACCGGCAGTCTTGCCGGAAAGAACCTTGCGCTTCACATCACCATCAGCCAACAGATAAAGTCGGCCGATGGTATAAGTATTCTTCTTAGCTATACGCTCTAAAACGATTTCCATAAGTAAATCAAATTAATTTAAAGTTTAGAAATTAAGATAATTCCTGCCCATCACATCTGTATTTCAGCTTCGTAAAACTGTGATAACTGTTACTGTGATAGTTCTCGCTGCCACGTTTCACGTATTTTCTATACACCCAGGTAGAAAGCAGATGCGCCGTACCCTCTTCCGAGAGTCCCAGGGCAGCACGAGCCTCTACCACCTGCTGCTCGGTAAACGTATCCGGCAACGACTGGAGGAGATTGGAAGGACCACGCTTGTTGGAATGCTCGCCCACATGGTTCGCCTTCTGGATGTCCTCCTCGAAGAAACGCATCTTGCACCACAGGTCGTAGCGCTCACTCCAGCGGATGAAATCTTCTATTTCCGGCTCCCATCTGCAGCCGTTGGCAACATAGAGCACGCACGCCTTCAGATAGGCTATCACGTTGGCACGGAACGTGAAGTTCTCGTAGATTCTGTTCTGGGTAACCTGCGAAAAATCCGCATTCTCCTCACTCAGAATCTCAGCCAGGCGGTAAGCCTCGGGGCAATCTATCAAGCCGGTAGCCATACAGAGGTTCTCGATATAGGGCTTCAGCTCCTTGCGGAACTGATCGTCGTAGGTGCCATACACCGGAATCTTATCGCCGATTTCTCTTTCGGGAATGGTACAGAAGTTGATTCGGCTCAGCGGACCGTCGGTCAGCACCTTGGAGAAATAACGCTGTCCCTTCTGGATGGTGGTAGAGGCATTCCAGTTGAAACGGACGGTTACTCGCTCGGTGACACTTTGGGTTCCCACTCGTGTTTGTCCATATTGATTACCTGGGTCAAAGGCGAGGCACATGATACGGAAATGCTGGTTGCCGATACCTTTCAGGGCATCAAACTGGTCAATCTCGTTGAGCGAAGTATAGAGGAAGTGGCCTTTGGCTTCTGCCGTACGCATCACGAAGGCAGGGTTGGTCATATCCGCATCTATCTCCTGTATAATGAGATTATCCGGTCTCTTTCGCTTATCCTTGTTGGCACCCTTACGCATCATCTCCTCTTTCCATTCCTTCTCACGCTTCAGGTTTTCCTGGTCACGCTTACGGATATCCTCCATAATCATCGAAATCGGCATCTGCACACAACTTTTACCTGCACCTGTGCCTGCAAGGAGGCAGGTCATCAGGGTGGCTTCGTGCTCCACGTTGTCGATATATCTGAATCTCGTATTCCAGAGATGGGTAGCCAGCGGAGGGAAAATGGCATGTGCCACAGCCGGCTGATAAATCTCCGGAGTCTTCGAGATCAGCAGTTTCACCAGCTTCGGCAGCTTCTTGGGCATAGGAGGTGGAGGCGGATAAGAGGCGCTACTACTTTGAACATTGAGATTTGAACCCGCCAGGCGTCCCGGGAATTTGTAATCCCCGGCAAGCAAGCTATAACCATTTTGTCCAGCAAGAAAGTTCCCCGCCAGGTGTCCCGGGGATTTGCAATCCCCGGCAAGCAAGCTCTTAGCAGCCTGTTCCGCCAAGGCATTCACGCGGATCACATCCCTAGAAAAAGGCTTGGAGCTGTCCCCATATTTCGCATAGAAATCGTGAATCAGCTGATGGCAGTCATTCTCCTGATAATAGCTCGGCATCCTCTTCGCCACCACCTTCATCAGTTCCTCCTCGCTCATCACACGAGAAGCGCCAGCACTCATAATAGCGAGCAGGGAGGAGTGTCTTGACCCGACGGTATCAATATTCATCCCCTTCAGTCCTGCGGTTTCCTGAAAGAGGTCGAAGGCTATGAGATTCTTGGCATCAGCAATCCCTACTCCGCAGGCATTTTCTGCAGCTTGCCCTGCTGCATCAGCTTGGGCTGCCAGTCCGCCAGCATTCTGAGAACCTCCAGTATGGCTGATATAATCATCATCAGCACGATGGCTATTACCAGGTTGGGCAGGCTGAATAGC
>NZ_JBBNGE010000026.1:0-49430 GCF_040095255.1 Segatella sinensis
TCCTCTACCCTATTCTCTACAGGGCTGGCATCTTTGACCTATCACCAGATATGATGGGACTCTTTACGGGTTCCACCATTCATGAAGTAGCCCATGTGGTAGGTGCAGCCAATGCCATGGGAGCCGAGGTGAGCAACAATGCCATCATTGTGAAGATGATAAGGGTGATGATGCTGGTACCGGTATTGCTGGTGATTGCATGGACCGTTGCAAGGGATGTTGCCAAAAGAGATTGTCTGGAAAATACTGATACCAACAAACCTAAAATCAGCATTCCATGGTTTGCCATTCTCTTCCTGGTCGTTATCGGATTCAATTCTCTTGGGTTGCTTCCGGAAAGCATCGTGAATTGGATTAACCAACTGGATACTTTCCTCCTGACCATGGCCATGACAGCATTGGGAGCCGAAACAAGCTTTGACAAATTCAAGAAAGCTGGCATTAAGCCTTTCCTCCTAGCTGCCATTCTTTATTGCTGGCTCATCGGAGGTGGATATTGTCTGGTGAAGTTTGCCATTCCATATTTACAATAAGGGCATCGCCCGGGGCTAAGAGCTTTTGGGCTTTCAGCCCGTTTGTTTCAACCGTACAGTTAGATTTTTTGTAGTTTATGATCTTGATTTCTCGAAAACAAGGCTAATTTCGAACAATTCGAGGGAAATCATAGAAGTTTTTTATTATACTGGCTTATAATTCGGAAATTTTTATCTAAATTTGCAACAAATTTCGTAAAAATGAGTTATTATATAATAATAGGATCATAAATGAATAGGAAAATCATGAAGATGAAGATAAATAAAATGAGGAAACAGCTCATCCTCTTCCTTCTGCTTGTGATGGCAGCAGGTTCTGCCTTTGCACAGACATCCACCATGACAGACGACCAGGTGATGAGTCTGGTAGTGAAAGAGCATGAAAAAGGGTCATCAAATGCTCAGATTGTTACCAAACTGATGCAGCAGGGTGTAGATATCTCCCAGATTCGACGGGTAAGAGACAAGTATCAGCGCCAGTTGAAACAGGGCGGTGTAACTGGCACTTCGGCACAACTGCAAGGGAAGGAAACCTCTCGTCTTCGTACCAACAATGGTAAACCCCGTGAAGATTATGGTAAGGGAATCAGCGAAGAATCGAAGAACTACAGCAACTATCGCATCACCCCACAGAAGGATGATCAGTACAAACATACTTTCGATGAGGATGACGAGGAGTATATGGATTTCCAAAACGAGATGGATGGTATTATTCCAGATACTGCGATGATGATCAAACGTCTCCTTGCTGAACGGGAAGCGAAAACCAAGAAGGTTTTCGGAAGAGACATCTTCAATAACAAAGAGTTGAGCTTCGAGCCAAATATGAATATAGCCACTCCACAGAACTATCGCTTAGGACCTGGAGATGCGGTTATCATTGACATCTATGGTGCATCACAGAAAACCATAGAAAGCACCGTTTCTCCTGATGGCGAAGTTACCATCGAAGGCTTTGGTCCGGTATCGGTGGCTGGTTTGACCGTAGCTCAGGCAAATGCCCGACTTCGCAATACACTGGGTAGCAGATACCGTTCGAGCAAGATAAAACTCACTGTAGGACAAACCAAGACCATTATGGTCAATGTGATGGGCGAAGTGAAAACTCCAGGCACCTATACCCTATCTGCCTTTGCCACCGTTTTCCACGCACTCTATATGGCAGGTGGTACCAACGACTTGGGTACATTGCGAAACATCAAGGTTTATCGCCATAACAAACTGGTTACCGTGGTAGATATCTATGATTACATTCTCAATGGCAAACTGACCGGCAATGTACGCCTGGCAGATAATGATGTCATCGTTGTGGGACCCTACGACTGTCTGGTTACGATTACCGGAAAGGTAAAGCGCCCGATGATTTATGAAATGAAGAAAAACGAGAGCGTGAACTCTCTTCTTAAATATTCTGGCGGATTCACAGGAGATGCTTACAAGAAATCAGTTCGCATCCATCGCAAGACTGGCAGAGACTATTCTGTATATAACGTAGAGGAATTCGATTTCTCCAGTTTCCATATCGACGACGGCGATTCTGTAAGCGTAGATTCCATTCTCCCCCGCTACAGCAACACCGTAGAAATCAAGGGAGCTGTCTTCCGGCCAGGAATGTACAATTTAGGAGAGCAGATCAACAGTGTCCGCACATTGGTAGAACACGCAGAGGGATTGACAGAGGATGCCTTTACGGCACGTGCCGTCATGCATCGAATGAAATCTGACAGATCACTGGAAGTAATAGCGGTAGATATTGCAGGCGTGATGAATGGTACTGTGGCTGACATTCCACTCAAGGAAAATGATGTCCTTTTCATTCCGACAAGACAAGAAAAGATTTCAGAGAGAACTCTCACCATCCGAGGAGAAGTGCAATATCCGGGAATCTATCAATATGCAGAAAATGAAACGATTGAGGATTTCGTGCTGCAGGCTGGTGGATTGACCGACAAAGCTTCAACGATTAATGTTCTGGTAAGCCGAAGAGTAAATGACGCTAAAGCTACAAGACCAGACAGCATTATAGCCAAAACCTACACGCTCGCCCTGAAAGATGGTTTCGTGGTGGATGGCACTCCAGGATTCAAGCTGATGCCTTTCGATGAAGTGAGCATCCGCAAGAGCCCAGCCTATACGGAACAGCAGAACGTGATGATTGAAGGTGAAGTGATGTTTGGAGGCACCTATACCCTTGATCGCCGCAATGCCAGATTAAGCGATCTCTTCAAGAAGGCTGGAGGAAGCACAGACCAGGCATATATCAAGGGCGCCCGCCTGATGCGTAAGGCAAATGAAGCTGAAAAAACACGCATGGAGGCTGTTCTGAAAATGCAGAGAGAACAACAGCAGAAAAATCTTCTGCAGTTGGCTGCAAGCAGTAATAATGCCAGTGCCATTACCCAGACTGCAAAAGATGCGCAGAATGCTGATCTGTTGAAGTTCAGCGTTCCAGAAGAATATCCTGTGGGCATCGACTTAGCCGAAGCGCTCAAGCATCCGGGCAGTGATGCAGATATGATTTTGCGAGAGGGTGACAGGCTGATTGTTCCACAATACAATGGAACCGTGAAAATCAATGGTTCTGTGATGTACGCCAATACAGTAGCCTATGAAAAGGGCAAGAGCATTGCCAGCTACATCGATGAAGCGGGTGGATTTGCATCTGATGCCAACAAGAGCAAGGCTTATATTATCTATATGAATGGCAAGGTAGCCAAGGTGGGGCATGGTGCCAAGGCTCAACCTGGTTGTGAGATTGTTGTTCCATCCAAGATGAAACGCAAGATGACTGTGGCTGAAACCATGAGCATGGGCAGTAGTCTTTCCAGCATCGCTGCCATGATTGCAACAATTGCCAATCTCAGCAAATAATGATAATGAAAATCCAAAGAACAAAAAAGCAGGTAACGATTTTCCGTTACCTGCTTTTTTCTTATACTTTTTCCTTGTTCTTTGATTATTATATGGACATTTTATTGTTGCTTCAGATACTCTGCACACATTTCTGCACATCTTTCGCCATCCACACCTGCAGAAACTATGCCGCCTGCATATCCGGCACCCTCACCACATGGGAAGAGCCCCTGAATACGGACATGCATCAAGGTTTCTCTGTCACGTACGATGCGGACCGGTGAAGAGGTGCGGGTCTCCATCGCAATCAGAGTTGCCTCATTGGTGAGAAAACCATGCGCATTCTTTCCAAAAGTCTTAAAGCCTTCCTGCAGGCGCTTGGAAACAAAAGATGGCATCCAGAAATGAAGCGGACTGCTGATCAAACCAGGAGCATAACTGCTTTTTGGCAAATCATAGCTCAAACGGTTGTTTACAAAATCAGCCATACGCTGCGCTGGAGCAGTCTGCTTCATATTCGCCTGCTGCCAGCACTGCTTCTCAACCCTTTCCTGGAAATGCATCATAGCCAAAGGATCCTTCAATTCCTCTTCCGACTGTACAACATCTTCTGGATGTGTTTCTACCACCATGCCGGAATTGCTCCAGGCGGTACCACGGTTGCTAGGACTCATACCATTCACCACCAGCTGCTCAGGACCTGTAGCAGCTGGAATCACAAAACCACCCGGGCACATACAGAAGCTATACACACCCCGTCCATCTACCTGAGTTACAAAACTATACTCGGCTGCAGGAAGATACTTTCCTCTGCCATTTCTGTTGTGGTACTGTATCTGGTCGATGAGCTGGGAAGGATGCTCCAATCGAACACCGACGGCAATGCCCTTGGCTTCGATTTCAATCTTCGAGGAAGCCAGATAGCGATAGACATCCCGGGCACTATGACCAGTTGCAAGAATCACCGGTCCACGATAATTCTCCTCTGCACCTGTTGCCAGGTTAACAGCTTCAACCCCAATCACACGGTCACCTTCCAGGATAAAACGAGTCATCTTGGTCTGAAAATGCACCTCACCGCCACAATTGATAATAGTATTGCGCATATTCTCTATCACGCGAGGCAACTTATCTGTACCGATATGAGGATGGGCATCTGCAAGGATGTTCGTATTGGCACCATGCTGGCAGAAGACATTCAGAATCTTATCCACGCTACCACGCTTCTTGCTTCGGGTATAAAGCTTACCGTCACTATACGCTCCTGCACCACCTTCACCAAAACAATAGTTGCTCTCACTATCCACCTTCTGGGTCTTGGTGATGTTGGAAAGGTCCTTTTTACGCTCACGCACGTCCTTGCCGCGCTCCAGGACAACAGGGCGATATCCCAGCTCTATCAAACGTAAGGAAGCAAAGAGACCGCCGGGTCCCTCTCCTACCACAATGACTCTCGGACGCGAACTTACATCAGGATATTCCGTATGGACATACTGATCATCCTGAGGCATTTCATTGATATAGGCACGTACCTTCAGATTCACGAAAATGGTACGTTGGCGGGCATCAATACTGCGTTTCAATACACGCACCTTATTCAAGGTTCTTGCATCCAATCCTTTTTCTTTAGCCAGATAGCGCTTGATACCCTCTTCATTGGCTGCCTGCTCTGGCAGAATTCTAATCTGATATTCCTGAATCATAGTTTTAATTTTGAACTTTGATATTTAAGCTTTGATTTCTAAAGTGTCATTGTTGCCAACACGTCAAAAGTATCTAACTGATACATTGTAAATTTACCATTCTCCAAGGTAGCAAACGTTGGCACATTACCACCCTTAGGGAAGGTGATGCTACCCGTGTTGACAATGGCTTTTCCTTCGTCATTGTGAGACAGTTCCCAAAGATGCGAATGACCATAAATCATCGCATCGTAAGGTCCCTTTGGCATATTATCCTTATTGTAAATATGTCCATGGGTCAAAAGATAGCGCTTCCCGTCATCTACCAGCAGCGCATAGGTTTCCATCATAGGGAAATCAAGGAGCATCTGATCTACTTCTGCATCACAATTGCCTCTGATAGCAATTATCTTGTCAGCCAGGTCATTCAGTCGTACCACAATCCCTTTAGGATCTATACCTTCCGGGATTCTGTTACGCGGACCATAGTTGATGATGTCACCCATGATACACATCATATCACACTTTTCCTTCTCAAAGAAATCGAGAACTTTTTCCAAGGCTGGCAAGCAGCCGTGAATATCTGAGAATAATAAATACTTCATTGTGCTTATCTATATCTGTTTCTGTTTCAATTTAACATCCGCAAAAGTACGCAAATTATCCGAAACCTCCAAACTTTTCGAGAGGATTTAACGCTTTTATCATATATAATAATGTATAGAGAGTATTTTAAACTATAAAAAACTACAAAAGAATGAAAAATACCTGCAAAATGCCACTTTTTCTCAGTTTTCTTTGGCAGTTTGCTGTAAATTTAGTACTTTTGCCCACAAGTTCTGCTTTGGCCCCGGTCGTTTCGGGGGGAGCATTACAATACCAACGCAAAATTCAATAACGTATGAAAGTATTAAAATTCGGCGGAACATCAGTTGGTTCCGTAAAAAGCATCCTCAGCTTGAAACGTATCGTTGAAAATGAGGCAAAGAAACAGAGTGTAGTGGTTGTCGTGAGCGCACTTGGCGGTATCACTGACAAACTCTTGCAAACCTCTCAGCTTGCCCTCAAGGGTGATGAATCATGGAGAGTCGAATTCGATGCCATGGTTGATCGCCACCATAAGATGATAGATACCATCATCACCGACACAGCAGATAGAGAAAATCTTTTTAAATCAGTTGATGCCCTCTTCGAACAGTTGAAGAGCATCTACTTCGGTGTGTATCTGATTCACGACCTCAGCGAGAAGACCCAGGATGCTATCGTGAGCTATGGAGAAAGACTCAGCTCGAAGATTGTTGCCACACTGATTCGTGGCGCCAAGTGGTTTGACTCACGTAACTTCATCAAGACAGCTCGCCTCAATGGCAAGGGGAAGCATACCCTCGACAGCGAGTTGACTAACAAATTGGTGAAGGATACTTTCGCTGACCTGCCTCGCATTTCTCTCGTTCCGGGTTTCATCAGCCGTGACAAAGATACAGAACGTACCACAAACCTCGGTCGTGGTGGTAGTGACTATACTGCTGCTATCATTGCTGCAGCATTGAATGCGGAAGTCCTTGAAATCTGGACTGATGTAGATGGATTCATGACAGCCGATCCACGTGTCATCAAATCTGCTTATACGATCAACGAACTGAGTTATATTGAGGCTATGGAGCTTTGCAACTTCGGTGCAAAGGTTATCTACCCTCCAACCATCTACCCGGTTTGTGTCAACAATATCCCAATCAAGGTAAAGAATACCTTCAATCCGGATGCTCCTGGTACCATTATCAAGAATAAGATAGATAGTGACCAGAAACCTATCAAGGGTATCTCTTCTATCAATGGTACTGCGCTCATCACTGTAACCGGTCTTTCCATGGTGGGTGTCATCGGTGTAAACCGCCGTATCTTTACTGCTTTGGCTAACGAGGGTATCTCTGTATTCATGGTTTCACAGGCTTCTTCAGAGAACTCAACATCTATCGGTGTACGTGAGCAGGATGTAGATGAAGCAATCAACGTATTGAACCGCGAATTCCATAATGAGATTGCAGATGGAGCCATGTATCCAATGCATGCAGAAACAGGACTTGCTACCATCGCCATCGTGGGTGAGAACATGAAGCATGCTGCCGGTATTGCCGGTAAGCTCTTCGGTACACTGGGTAGAAGCGGTATTTCTGTCATCGCATGTGCTCAGGGTGCTTCTGAGACCAACATCTCTTTTGTTGTCAAGAGCGATTACTTGAGAAAGTCTCTCAACGTATTGCACGACAGTTTCTTCCTTTCAGAATACAAGGTTCTCAACCTCTTTATCTGCGGTGTAGGTACCGTAGGCGGAAAATTGATTGAACAGATCAAAAAGCAGTCTGAAGACTTGATGGAACGCAGCAAGTTAAAGTTGAATGTTGTGGGTATTGCTTCTTCCAAGAACGCCATCTTCAACCGTGAGGGACTCGACCTGGAGAACTATCAGACGGAACTGAAGGATTCCTTGCCTAGCACACCGGAACTCCTTCGCGATACCATCCTCGCAATGAATATCTTTAATAGCGTATTCGTAGATTGTACAGCAAGCAAGGATGTTGCAACCTTATACCAGAGTCTTCTGGAGCATAACGTAAGTGTGATTGCTGCCAACAAGATAGCAGCTTCAAGCGAATATGAGAACTACGAGAAGTTGAAGAAGACGGCCATTCAGCGTGGTGTATTCTTCCGCTTCGAAACGAATGTGGGTGCGGGTCTTCCTATCATCGGAACCATCAACGACCTCCGAAATTCCGGAGATAAAATCCTTAAGATAGAGGCAGTTCTCTCAGGAACGCTCAACTTTATCTTTAATGCCATCTCAGGTGTTGTTCCATTCTCTGAGACTGTGAGACTGGCAAAGGAAAAAGGTTACAGTGAGCCAGATCCACGTATCGACCTCAGTGGCATGGATGTCATCAGAAAGCTTGTCATCCTCTCCCGTGAGGCTGGATACCGTGTAGAACAGGAAGATGTAGAAAAGAATCTTTTTGTACCTAACTCTTTCTTCAAGGGTAGCATTGATGACTTCTGGAAGAAACTGCCACAGCTCGATGCCGACTTTGAGGCTAAGCGCAAGACTCTGGATATGGAGCACAAGCGCTGGCGCTTCGTTGCCACCCTTGACAAGGGAAAGACCAGTGTAGGCCTGCAGGCTGTAGGTCCTGAGCACCCATTCTACAATCTGGAAGGTTCCAACAATATCGTATTGCTCACCACAGAGCGCTACAAGGAATACCCTATGATGATTCAGGGATATGGTGCCGGTGCCAGCGTAACTGCAGCCGGTGTCTTTGCCAACATCATGAGTATTGCCAACGTTTAATTTCACCGTATCAATCAATAAAGGATAACAATTATGAAGCATATTATTATTTTAGGCGATGGCATGGCCGACCACCCAGTAGAAAGACTGGGTGGCAAGACCTTGCTTCAATACGCCCATACACCATATATGGATATGCTTGCCAAGAAAGGCAAGACTGGAAGACTCATTACTGTACCCGATGGTTTTCTGCCTGGTTCAGAGGTAGCCAACAGCTCTATCATGGGCTACGACCAGAATGAGGTTTACGAAGGACGTGGTCCACTGGAGGCAGCCAGCATCGGCTACGAGTTGAAGCCAACCGACCTGGCGCTTCGCTGCAACATCATCAACGTGCAGGATGGCAAGATCATTACGCACAATGGTGGTAACCTGGAGACAGAAGATGCTGATGTACTCATCAAGTATCTCAATGAAACTCTGGGAAAGGACTATCCTGATGTAGAATTCGTAACAGGTATCCAGTATCGCCATCTGCTTGTGGTGCATCATGGCAACAAGCACATAGAATGTGCTCCACCTCATGATCATCCTAACGAGAACTGGCATGAATTGCTCGTAAAACCTATCCTGCCGGAATCAGAAATAGAAGAGGGACATATCTCATGCAGCGATACAGCCGCTCTTCTGAACAAGTTGATTATCAAGAGTAAGGAACTCCTGGAAAATCATCCTTTCAATATAGAACGCAAGAAGCGTGGCGAGCGTATGGCAAACCTTATCTGGCCTTGGGGCGGTGGTTATCGACCACACATGCTGACTCTTTCGCAGATGTATCCTCAAATCAAGAAGGGCTCTGTGATTTCTGCCGTGGATCTGATTCGTGGTATCGGTCATTATGCTGGTCTTCGCAACATCATCGTAGAGGGCGCTACAGGCCTTTCTGATACGAATTACGAAGGCAAGGCTGCAGCAGCTATCCAGGCTTTGAAGGATGGAGACGACTTTGTCTATGTCCACGTGGAAGCAAGTGATGAGGCTGGCCATGATGGTGATCTGGAATTAAAGCTCAAGACTATCGAATACCTCGACCAGCGCTTGATCAAACCTATCGTTGATGAGGTGAACACATGGATAGTACCTGTCTGCATTTCGGTTTTGCCAGACCACCCTACTCCAGTGGAGGTCCGCACTCACGTGAAGGAACCAGTTCCTTTCCTCATCTACTATCCAGGTATCGAACCTGATCAGGTAGAGGAATACGATGAGGTAAGTTGTGTAAGCGGTAGCTATGGATTGCTCCAGCTGCAAGACTTCATGAAAGCCTTTATGGCAATCAATTAAAAAATAACAACTTAATGTTAGTTATCCGAAAGCTAATCATCAAGTTCAAAGTTCAAATCTCAAAGTTCAAAGTAAAAATGAAATATTATTCAACAAATAAGAAAGCACCAATCGCCGATTTACACAAGGCGGTAGTTAAAGGTTTGGCAGAAGACCGTGGTCTCTATATGCCAGAAATCATCAAGAAGTTACCACTGGACTTCTTCGACAATATCGAGAAGCTGAGCTTCCAGGAGATTGCATACCAGGTAGCTGATGCCTTCTTCGGCGAGGATGTAGATGCAGATTCTCTGAAGAAGATAGTATATGATACCTTGGCATTCGACTGCCCTGTTGTAGAGGTAGAGCCAAATATCTACTCTTTGGAGCTGTTCCATGGTCCTACACTCGCCTTCAAGGATGTAGGTGCCCGTTTCATGGCTCGCCTGCTCCAGTACTTCGTTCGCCAGGAAGGTAAAGAGGAGGTCAACGTACTTGTAGCAACATCTGGTGATACGGGTTCTGCTGTTGCCAATGGTTTCCTCGGTGTAGAGGGAATCCACGTTTACGTGCTTTATCCAAAGGGCAAGGTTAGCAAGATTCAGGAGAGCCAATTCACTACCCTCGGTCAGAACATCACAGCCCTTGAGGTGGATGGTGTGTTCGACGACTGCCAGGCTTTGGTTAAGTCTGCGTTCATGGACGAGGAGCTGAACAAGCACATGAAGCTGACTTCTGCCAACTCTATCAATGTAGCCCGCTTCTTGCCTCAGGCATTCTACTATTTCAACGCATACGCCCGCATGAAGGAGAAGGGCTTGGCAGACAAGCTGGTCATCTGCGTACCTAGCGGTAACTTCGGTAACATCACAGCCGGACTCTTCGGTCATGAGATGGGCTTGCCAATCCATCGTTTCATCGCTGCCAACAATGCCAATGATATCTTCTATGAGTATCTCCAGACCGGCAAATATAATCCACAGCCAAGCAAGCAGACCATTGCCAATGCTATGGACGTGGGTGATCCATCAAACTTTGCCCGCATCTATGACCTCTACAAGGGCAACCACGATGCCATCGCTGCATACATCAGCGGAGCTACCTACAAGGATGAACAGATAGCAGACACGATGAAGAAGTGCTATAATGAGACCAAGTATGTACTTGATCCTCACGGAGCCTGCGGCTATCAGGCATTGAAGGAGCAATTGAAGCCAGGTGAGGTCGGTGTATTCCTGGAAACAGCTCATCCAGCCAAGTTCAAGGAGAAGGTGGACAGCATCCTCGGAACCGACATTGAAATTCCAGCCCGTCTTGCAGAATTCATGAAGGGTGAGAAGAAGAGCATCCAAATGACCAAGGACTTTGCATCATTCAAGAATTATTTGATGAACGAATAAATATGAAAATCGTTATCTTAGACGGCTATGCTGCCAATCCAGGAGATTTGGATTACCATCTCCTGGAACAGCTTGGCGAGGTAGTGGTTTATCCACGCACTTCAGATGATGAAAAAGTGGAACGTGCCAAGGATGCAGACATCATCTTGTTAAACAAGGTACAGATGGATGCAGAAACATTGGCGCAGCTTCCTAACTTGAAGTACATCGGAATCCAGGCTACTGGTTTCAATGTAGTGGATATAGCTGCTGCCAAGAAACAAGGTATCATTGTTACCAACATCCCAGCCTACAGCACGGATAGTGTGGCACAGATGACCTTTGCCCTCATTCTCGCTGTTACCAACCGTGTAGAACATTACACTCTGGAAAATAGAAACGAGCGATGGGCTTACAACAAGGATTTCTGCTATTGGGATACCCCTTTAATGGAACTTGCAGGCAAAAAGCTTGGCATTATGGGATTGGGCAACATCGGTATGAAGGTTGCAAATATCGCCCGTCAGTTCGGTATGGACGTTTGCGCCTGCACCAGCAAGAACTCTTGCGACCTTCCGGAATGGATTCAAAAGGTCAGCAAGGATGGACTGCTTGCCACCAGTGATATTCTCACCCTGCATTGTCCTCTCTCAGATGATACCTATCACCTTATAAATAAGGAGAATATCGAAAAGATGAAGGATACGGCCATTCTGGTGAATACCGGTCGCGGACCATTGGTAGATGAAGAGGCTGTTGCAAAGGCTTTGCACGACCAGAAACTCGGTGCTTATTGTGCGGACGTGATGAGTCAGGAACCACCTTCTAAGGAGAATCCTCTTTTCAAGGAGCCTAATGCCTATCTCACTCCTCACATTGCCTGGGCTACCTTTGAGGCTCGCAAGCGCTTGAATAGGCAGGTAGCTGCCAACGTAAAGGCTTTTCTTGAGGGAAGCCCTATCAATGTTGTGAACCCATAAATTGTATATTTATTTCGATAAAATAAGTAAACCGCTTATTCCCTAGATTTTATGGGGGATAAGCGGTTTATTTTTTTCCCTTAAGGGAAAATAAAAATATCCTTAAGGAAAAATATATTTTTCTTTAAGGATAGGAAAACTTTTCCTTAAGGACATTATTGCAACAGAGTAGCGTTGTATATTTATTTCTTAGATGTAAACATCAGTTATCTCACTGGAACCTATCGCCTTCTTACCAGAATATAGATGATAACAGGTGCACCAAAAAGAGGAGTAACGGCATTGAGCGGAACGACTCCCCCATCTGATGGCAGCGAACAGAGAAGATTACATAGAAGGGCAATAGCTGCTCCCATCAGCATTGTCACTGGCAGAAGCTGTCGATGATTTTCCGTACCAACCAGCAGACGTGCTATGTGAGGAGTGGCAAGTCCAATAAAGGCTATAGGGCCACAAAAGGCAGTAACTACTGCAGTAAGCATACCCGTTATGATGAGCAGGGCTATTCGGAGTTTCCTGATAGGAAAACCTAGATTCTCTGCATATTGCTCCCCCAACAGCATTGCATTAAGCGGCTTGATGAGTAAAAGGGAGACCAACAGACCGAGGATGGCAAATGGCACAAACCATCTCACCTCGTCCATAGAAACATTGCCGAAACTTCCCATTCCCCATATCAGATAGGATTTCACACCTTCTGCCGTACTGAAAAAATTCAATAACGAGATGGCGCTGCTGGCAAGATAACCTACCATCAAACCGATAATAAGAAGGACTGTATGACTTCTAACAATGGCAGAAAAAGCTGTGATGATTCCCATCACCAGCATTGCACCTGCAAAGGCTGACACCAAAATAGCCATGAATCCACCAATAGCATAACCACATTCTTCATCCAGAAAACCCAGACAAAGATTATTCAGACTTATGTTGCCTCCAAAGGCTAACATAACGATGGCAACAGCCAAGCCTGCTCCACTGCTGATTCCAAAAACATCCGGTCCTGCCAGAGGATTACGGAAAGCTGTCTGGAGCAGTAAACCGCTTGTGGCAAGAGCTGCACCAGAAAGCAAAGCCGTGATGGCCTGCGGAAGACGCGATTCGAGGATAATATAGCCATAAGTATCAGAGACAGTCTGATTCCCCGTCAATACACTTACCACATCCCTGTATGGAATGTTGACGCTACCCCATACCAAATTGCCGAAGAACAACAGCATGATGGCAACTGCCAAGACAATAGAGATAATGACTTTGTCCATGGTTTCTATTGTAATTGACGATGATAGAATCTCAAGGCTCCCAACATTCTGATATCCTTTGCATACTTTTTGAACTGTGCATGATCTGTAGGATGCGAAAGGATAATAAACTCACGAAGCAGGATTTCAGGATGAAAGCTGGTGAGTTCAAAATAGGGTTCAGTACTGGTATCCACCTCGTAAATCTGCGGATTGGCAAAGCAATGAAGAGCTTTGTAGCCATCATACTCCTGAAGCAATTGGGCACGTGTTAATGGTGCACCGCCGAAATACTTGAATGCCCAGACATCAATATCTTTGCCTTTTGAAAGAATCTGCTCCGGACTCATCGCAAGACTTCCACTGTGCAAATCGTCTTCAAAGACATAACGGGCGTTGGCATCCTTTAGCAAAATGCCAATAGTACTCTGTCCTCCAGGAACATACCATACGCTTCCCGTTTTTCTTTCGGTCAACACCGACAGACCTTGTGGCAACTTCTTGGCTATAGTCTTCAGATGCAGATAATCCTGTTCTATGTGCGTAAAGAGCGAGTCCGCATTCTTGTCAAAAAGCATCCCATAAAACTTCATCCATTCTGCTCTCCCCAATGGCGAAGTCTCCATATAATCGGCAGCTTCAATGATGGGAATATGAAGCTTATCCAGTTTACCATATCCTCCACTGTTCTCGAAAGGAGAAACCAGGAGAGCCTCCGGCTTCAAAGAGATGATACGTTCAATATCAGGTTGCATGCTGGAACCACAATCCACCACTCTCTTCCTGATATCTGGAATATTGATATAATTCTTATCACATACGCCACTAATGGCATTCTTGCAACCCAGTTCATACATCAGCTGACAATGAGGTCCCGTGAAGACCACGCTGCTAGTTACCGGTGTACGTACCGTATCTGTAGCGCATCTGGCAGCAGAAGCACGTCGCAAGGCAAGTCGTGTTACTGTTTCATTTCCCTCCTTCCCTTTAGGCACCAGAATGTAGCGATGCAGAAGAGTTCCCTCTTTCCAGGGATTGGCAAGAATCACCTCAGTATATTCTTCTCCATGCTTCACCATAGTGAGATGCTGCGCATATTTCATCGGGATAGTATCTCCTGCATCCATATTATCTCCAGCCTGCGTCTTACCCACCTGGCAGGATACAAGAAGAGAAGCAATCCCCAAGAACAAAGCTGCCTTAAAAATCCTATGATTGATAAATATCTTTTTCATCATTGAACATAATTATATAATCTGTCTGCAAAAGTACAAAGAAAAAATAAGGCAGACAAGTTTTCTGCAAAAAAATGCTCCGGGAAAAGTCTTGAAACCTTTCCCGGAGCAATAATTATTATTTCTAAAAGGGTTCAGGCAAAATTACTTGCTTTCCTCCTCAGCCTTCTTGGTCTCAGCAGCTGTTGGACCATAGTAGCCATAGTAAGCCTGGTAACGAGTGTAACCCCAGTTAGCCTGAGTCTTCTCTGGGTCGAGCTCCTTAGCCTTGTCGAGAACCTTGATAGCCTCCTGGTAAACCACCTTGCGGCCATTTGGATCCTGCAAGTTACCAGCCTTGCTGTTGTAGCAAGCACCGAGGTAAACCAAAACTACAACGTTGTCTTGCTTTGCGTCAAGAGCCTGCTTGAGGCACTTGATTGCATTGTCTGCATCATTTTTCTGGATATACATCATACCCTTGTTAGCGAGAGCAACGAAGTTCTTAGGATTCTTAGCGATAGCGCCATCCAAAAGCTCCATCTGCTCCTTCTCCATCTTCATTGAAGAATACATAGAGTTCAAACCATCAAGGATAACATCGTTAGTCTGATCCTTATCGAAGAGAGCCTTCAGCTTATCAACATAAGCCAAAGAATCAGCCTTAGTCTTCAAACCATCCTTCATTACATAGAGCTTGAGGTTGAGAGCATCCTTAGCCTCCTTCTCGCTTGTCATGGCGATGTCGCAATACTTCTCGCAACGGGCAGCATCCTTAGCCTGATAAGCATAGCGAGCAGCGAAGAGAGCTACCTGACCGATATAATCCTTCTCAGCATCCTTCTGCTTAGCATCAATGCCAGCGAAGAGAGGATCAGAATCAGTATCGAGGAATGCACCCCAGTACTTCAATACCTCGTCTGCCTTATTGTTCTGAGCTGCAGCCTGACCTGCGTTTACGAGCTGCTGGCGAGCAGCCCAAACACGTGATGCATTGCCATTGAACTTAGGAGCCACCTTACCCTTAGCATTAGGAAGCTGATCGTACTTGTAGCACGCAATAGCATTCATCAATGCATTGTAAGCACCCTCGTTCATAGCATTCTCATCCACTGGATCATTTTTCTTCATGATCTGATTGGTCTGCTGGATGCTCTGCTGGTCGTTGAAGGCCTTCATACCGAGATCAACAAGCTTGTTATAAGCCTTTGCCTTCTCAGCATTGTCAGCCAACTGACCCAAATTCTGCTTAACCAAAGCCTCAGCCTCAGCATAAGTCTTAGCCTTCAGCACTGCCTTGAGGGCATCGCTGTCTCCTGCGAATGCTGATGTGGTACCTAGTACCATCATTGCAGCAACGATTAACTTTTTCATTTTGTTTAAAGTTTAAAAAGTTGAAATTTATAATTCTTTACGCGTCTTCAATATTATGAGAACGAGTGTCCAGGAGTTACTCCTGAACGTTCTCGTCTTCTTTATTTTCTAACTCAGTTTCAGCCTCGGCTACTTCTTCGGCAGTCTTGGCGCCCACTGTTTCATTCTCTATCTCCTCGCTCTTCTTGGCCCAGGCAGAACGGCTCTCCTCTTCTACCGAAGCTTCAAGCTCTGAACTCATCACCTTACATACGCTGGCGATGACATCATTCTTCTTAGCCAGATTGATGAGACGAACACCCTGAGTTGCACGACCCATCACGCGGCAGTCTGCCACTGCAAGACGAATCACGATACCACTCTGGTTGATGATCATCAGGTCGTTTTCATCAGTAACGTTCTTGATAGCTACCAGGCGACCGGTCTTTTCGGTGATATTGAGAGTCTTCACACCCTTACCACCACGGTTGGTTACACGGTAATCAACTACGTCTGAACGCTTACCATAACCCTGTTCACTTACTACCATGACCGTCTCCTTATCAGGATCATTGACTACAATCATACCAATCAATGCATCATCACCCTCATCGAGACGCATACCACGAACACCGGTAGAAGTACGTCCCATGGTGCGGATCTGATTCTCATCGAAACGAACGGCACGACCATTGCGGTTAGCGAGAATCAACTCATTATGGCCATTGGTCAAGCGAACATCTACCACCTCATCGCCTTCAACGATATTGATGGCAATCACACCATTGGCACGAGGACGAGAGTATGCTTCCAGACAAGTCTTCTTGACAGTACCATTCTTGGTAGCAAAGACTACATAGTGACTATTGATGAACTCAGCATCATTCAATCCCTTTAATCGGAGGAAGGCATTCACCTGATCATCGCTCTCAATGTTGAGGAGATTCTGGATGGCACGACCCTTGGAATTGCGGTCACCCTCTGGAATCTCGTAACACTTCAACCAGTAGCAGCGGCCCTTCTTGGTGAAGAACAGCATCGTCTGGTGCATTGTTGCAGGATAGATATACTCGGTAAAGTCCTTATCACGGGTGCGGGCTCCCTTGGCACCAACACCACCGCGAGCCTGCTCACGGAACTCAGACAATGGAGTACGCTTGATGTATCCGAGATGACTGACGGTGATAACCACAGGATCGTTTGGATAGAAGTCCTCTGGATTAAACTCGTGATCGTCTGGCTTGATCATAGTACGACGTGCATCGCCATATTTCTCCTTCACCTCATTGAGTTCATCCTTCATCACCTTCTTGCAAAGTTCAGGATCGTTCAAGATCTGGTTCAAGTAGTCGATGGTCTTCATCAACTCATTGAATTCATTGTGCAACTGCTCCAGGCGCAAGCCAGTCAACTGGCTGAGGCGCATGTCAACAATAGCCTTACTCTGCAGTTCGTCGAGTTCAAAACGCTTCTCCAAGTTGCGCTGAGCATCAGAAGGAGTCTTGCTGGCACGGATGATATGAACCACTTCATCAATATTGTCGCAGGCGATAATCAATCCCTCGAGGATATGAGCACGCTCCTGTGCCTTCTTCAATTCAAACTGGGTACGACGGATTGTAACATCATGACGATGATCAACGAAGTACTTCACGCATTCCTTCAAACTCAGGAGACGTGGACGGCCATTAACAAGAGCGATACAATTTACTGAGAAAGAGCTCTGAAGAGCTGTCAACTTGAAGAGTTTGTTCAAGAGAACATTAGCATTCGCATCACGCTTTACATCAACCACGATACGCATACCCTGACGGCCAGACTCATCGTTAACATTGGCAATGCCATCCACTCTGCCTTCCTTGGCAAGATCAGCAATAGCCATCACGAGCTGCTCCTTGTTGACACCATAAGGAATCTCGGTGATGACTATCTTATCATGATTTTCACCAGACTCGATTTCTGCAGTAGCACGTACCACAATTCTACCCTTACCGGTCTCGTAGGCATCCTTCACTCCCTGAATACCATAGATGGTAGCACCTGTAGGGAAATCAGGAGCAGGGATATACTGCATCAAGCCGTCTGTATCAATATCATTATTGTCGATGTAAGCACAGCAGCCATCAATTACTTCACCCAGGTTGTGGGTAGGAATATTGGTAGCCATACCTACAGCAATACCGTTACCGCCATTTACCAGCAGATTAGGAATCTTGGTAGGCATTACGGAAGGTTCCTGGAGGGTGTCGTCGAAGTTGTTCATCATATCAACGGTCTCCTTGTCGAGGTCATCCATGATGTGCTCACCCATCTTGGAGAGTCGGCACTCAGTATAACGCATCGCAGCAGGAGAGTCGCCGTCCACAGAACCGAAGTTACCCTGTCCATCAATCAAAGTGTAACGCATATTCCACTCCTGACCCATACGAACCAAGGCACCATACACAGAAGAGTCACCATGTGGGTGGTACTTACCAAGTACCTCACCAACTACGCGGGCACACTTCTTGTAAGGTTTATCACTGGTGTTTCCAATACCCAGCATACCATAGAGGATACGGCGGTGCACAGGCTTGAAACCATCGCGTACATCAGGGAGGGCACGAGCCACAATCACTGACATCGAATAGTCGATGTAGCTAGACTTCATCTCCTCCTCAATGTTTATTTTCATGATTCTATCATGATCCATTGTCTGATTTTCGTCCATATTTAAATTTTAATTGTTTATACCTTATTATATATATACCTATTTACCTTCTATTTTCAGGCGTTGACAGGTATTTGCCACCATCCAAGGGAGAAGCATCAGCGATTGCTTCCAACCAACCTTGCAAAAATGGCTCGAAATTGCGTTTAAGGGCATTTTTGGGCGTTTTAAGCCGTTTTAGCCTCTGCAAAATCACGACAAAGGTACAAAAATAAAATGAAATAAAAGGCACAGAATCGAAAAAAAACGATAATTTAGCATTAATTGTGTTTTAAATAAGTAAAAAAGTTGCCTAAACTCTTGTTTGTTACCAAAATAATGTGTACTTTTGCATTTGAATTTAATGAGTAAGACATGCAAAATCCATTTCAACATATCAACGACGTACTCAACTACAGTGGCAAAGAAGCCTACCGTATGTTGGGAAATCAGGTGAACACTGAGCACCTGATGTTGGGAATCCTGCATTGTAACAACAAGCAGGTGAACGATATTTTCGAGCATTTTGGCATCAACACCGACGTACTCCGCTCTACGCTTTACGATTCGCAGGAACAGGCGATAGACAAAAACTCTGCTGAGGAAAATACGGAAGCAGAAGAAGGAAGAGCCTTGAAGTACGACAAGGAGACTAGCGAAGTGATCAGCGAAGCCATTATCGAAGCTCGCCTCTGTGAGGGAAAGGCTGCTTTGGTACAACCGGAGCACCTGCTGCTCGCCATCCTGAAGAAGGATGAGTGCGACCCTGCCAAACTGCTCATCACACAAGGTCTGACCTATAAGAAACTGTTCGACTATATCAATGGTATCAACCTGGACATTGACAACAAACTTAATAAGTTGAACCAAGAAGTAGAGAACTACAAGCGCAATCAGATTGACGGGGATTCAGAACAGGAAGCTGTAGATGAAAAACCGGAAACAGAGACTGCGCCAGAGCAGGAACAAGAATCTGCCGAAGGCGATATCAACATGATTGACCTGCGAGATAAGCAACAGCTTCCAGAAAATCAGGAAGAAGCCGATACTTCTACCCTTCCTGACGGTGCAGCTTCTACCCAGGACAATCAGGGAGACCTGCTGGACCCAGAGGAGGAACCACTCGACTTCTGTGAAAATCAAAATTCCGGCAACGGAAAGCAGGGTGGCAACAACGGCAAGAATGCACGCAATGTAGTGGGCGCCAAGCCAACCAAGTCGAATACTCCATATCTGGACAAGTTCAGCTACGATCTGACCAAGGCCGCCAAGGACGGAAGCCTGGATCCTGTAGTAGGAAGAGACAAGGAGATTACCCGCCTGATGGAGATTCTGGGAAGAAGAAAGAAAAACAACCCAGTATTAATAGGTGAACCTGGTGTTGGCAAAAGTGCCATCGTAGAAGGACTGGCACAGATGATTGCCAAGGGCGACCAGAGTTCCCTCTTCTTCAACAAGCGAGTATTGAGTCTCGATATGACAGGCATTGTTGCCGGCACCAAATATAGAGGTCAGTTTGAGGAGCGCATCAAGGGGGTCATCAAGGAACTGGAGAGAAACCCGAACATCATCGTTTTCATCGATGAAATCCACACTCTGATTGGTGCGGGTGGCGCAGAAGGAAGCATGGATGCTGCCAACATCATGAAACCAGCTCTGGCACGTGGCTTCATCCAGTGCATCGGAGCCACCACCCTCAACGAATATCGCAAGAGTATAGAAAAGGATGGTGCTTTGGAACGTAGATTCCAGAAAATCATCGTAGAACCTACTACGGCAGAAGAGACACTAGAGATTCTGCATAACATCAAGGAGAAATACGAAGAGCATCATAATGTGAGCTACACAGACGAAGCACTGAAAGCATGCGTAAAGCTTGCAGACAGATACATGCACGACCGTTCCTTCCCAGATAAGGCCATTGATGTGATGGACGAGGCTGGCGCTCACATTCACATTAACAGTGCGACCGTCCCTGACGAACTCATAGAGGCTGAAAAGAAACTCAATGCAACCATCGCCAAAAAACAGGCTGCCGTAGCAAGCCAGAACTTCGAGATGGCTGCAACATTGAGAGACTACCAGACAAAGCAGGAACGCGACATTGAGATGATGCGCAAGCAATGGGAACATGGCGATCCGAACCACCGTGTCACCCTCGACGAAACGGAAATCGCCAAGGTAGTAAGCAACATGACAGGCATCCCTGTCCAGCAAATGGCAGAGAGCGAGAATATCCGTCTTAGAAATATGGGCAAGGTACTCAAGGAAAAAGTGATTGCCCAGGACGCAGCCATCGACAAGGTTGTGAAATCCATCCAGCGCAACCGCATGGGACTGAAAGACCCTAACCACCCTATCGGCGTGTTTATGTTCCTAGGTCCTACAGGTGTTGGAAAGACCTACCTCGCCAAGAAACTGGCAGAAGAGATGTTCGGTTCGGCAGATGCACTCTTCAGAATCGATATGAGTGAGTATGCTGAAGGATTCAACACTTCACGACTCATCGGTTCGCCTCCAGGATACGTTGGCTATGATGAAGGTGGACAGTTGACAGAGAAAGTACGTCGCAAGCCATACTGCATCGTTCTGCTGGATGAGATAGAGAAGGCAAACAGCCAGGTGTTCAATCTCCTGCTGCAGGTAATGGATGAAGGAAGACTGACAGATGGAAACGGCCGCCTGATTGACTTCCGTAACACCATCATCATCATGACCTCCAACGCCGGTACCCGACAGCTCAAGGAATTCGGCAGAGGCGTAGGTTTCAATGCAGGCGGAATCGGCAGCAACGGGATGCCTATAGACGAAAAGGATAAGGAGTATGCTCGTAGCGTCATTCAGAAGCATCTGTCCAAACAGTTTGCTCCGGAATTCCTCAACCGTCTCGATGAGATTATCACCTTCGACCAGCTCGATTTGTCTGCTATCACCAGCATCGTAGATCTGGAGCTGAAATCTCTCGTAAAGCGAATTGAGAATTTGGGCTATCATTTCCAGATGACCGACAAGGCAAAGGAATTTGTAGCCAGCAAGGGATACGATGTGCAGTTTGGTGCCCGACCATTGAAGCGGGCTATCCAAAACTACGTAGAAGACGGACTCTGCGAGCTGCTGATGGAAGGTAACCTGAAGCCAGGAGCCACCATCAGCATCGGAAAGAATCCGAAGAAAGACGAATTGACTTTCAAAAATATGATAAAAGATTAATTTGGTATAGATATTTTTACTTATGGGAGCTTGTCTGTAAAGGCAGGCTCCCTATTTTTGTTAATGATAGTTAACCGAAAGAAAACTCTTCACAAATTATTTTCTCAATTAGAAAATTTTGGTTACCTTTGCATTCACTTAAAGAGAAAAGCCATGATGGCTCAGTTGGTAGAGCAACGCATTCGTAATGCGTGGGTCGCGGGTTCGAGTCCCGCTCGTGGCTCTCTTTTCTTCAGCAAGCCGTGCTTGCATCTCCCTCCAAAAGTTTTTTGTCTGCGAGATTAGCACATCGGTAGTGCACGGGCTTCCCAAGCCTGTGAGGCGGGTTCGACTCCCGTATCTCGCTCCATCCACAAGAAAAGACTCTCGTTTCTCGTTCCCCAGTCCTCGTACAAACTCCCTCATTTCATCCCACCCCGCCATCCTCTGAAAATTCTGCACTGGAAGCGTAAACCTTTACGCACGATTTTTCAGGTTTTTCGATATAAGATACCGATATTTTTTATACCTTTGCATCAGATTTCAGCTACTGGCGACACCCAGAAGGTAGCAGAGGGCGTACTCGGCTTCGACTACATCTGGCAATACCAATTGAAAAGACAATATAAATAGGTATTATTAGAAGGTAAAAATATAACGTAAAGTCCGGTAAGGCAAGCGAAAGCTTGATTCTTACCGGACTATTTTTTTATGAAATGGACTGACACTTGAGAAAAATTAAAACCAATAGCTTAAGATAAATAAAGCCAATAGATGGCTGCAAGAACAGCTACGAGAATAACTCCCACCACCGTCTTGACCATACAGGTAGCAACCTTCTTCAGGATAAAAAGACCAACAACCAGCGCCACAAGGGCAAAAGCGTAATAAAGGAAATCACTATCCATTGCGTCCCTCCTTTCTGAATGGCTTGCGGTGTGCCTCCTTAGGATTTCTGCCTCTTTCATCGAAAGGTCTGTTGTCTTGCTTCATCGCTCTGACGAATTCATTTGGAATCGGAGTTTCGAATTCCATTGGCTGATGGGTTACCGGATGATAGAAGCAGAGAACATAGGCGTGCAGGCAAAGGCGACCGCATGGATCATCACCATTACCATACTTGATGTCTCCACATACAGGATGACCCATATCGGCTGTATGAACACGAATCTGGTTCTTGCGGCCTGTCTCCAACTTATACTCTACCAGAGAATGCGCTGTGGTTCGCTGCAGGGTATGGAAATGGGTAACAGCATACTTGCCACCATTGTCAGTATCGCTGGCAAAGGTAATGTACGCCTTATTGTCCTTCAACCAGTTGGCAACCGTACCTTCATCCTCCTCCATCTCTCCTGAAACCAGCGCCACGTATCGGCGGTCGTATACATTATGATGCCAGTCATCTTCAAGGGCAAGTTCAGTCTGCTTGTCCTTGGCGTAAATCATCAAACCCGAAGTATCTCGGTCAAGGCGGTGCACCACGTGAGCCTGACAGTTCTGACGGGTCTTGTGGAAGTAGTCATCCAATACGCTCTTTACATTCAGGGAAGAATGACCGGCAGCCATACTGAGAATGCCTACGTTCTTTTCAATGACGATGAGATAACGATCCTCATAGACAATCTTAAGATAACGGATCTTGAAGACATCCTGGTTCTTCTTGGTCTTGCTCACGCTAACCTTCATACCAGGTTTCAGGGCATAGTCAAACTGGGTGATGGTCTTTCCATCCACCTTGATTCCCCTACCCTGCAGAGTCTGCTTCACCTTGGTCTTGCTAGGACCTTTCACGTTTTCCATCAGCCATTCCAACAACTGAGCAGGCTTTTCCACCTTGTAGTGGTCGTATTCATTGGGATTTCCGTAGCCATAGGCATTGTTGGTGTGCTTACTAAAATTTCCTTTTCTATTTTGTTGTCTCATGTTCTAAAACCAATTTCGTGTTTTGGATTCATCTTATGTTCTTAACACTCAAACCGAAGAATCAGCCCCTATTGGCGCCAATTCAGCCTACAAAAGTAAGACTTTTCTGCAAAATAACAAAGAGGAGACCAGTTTTTAACTAAAAATTAGTAACTTTTGCCAATAAAACATTGATATACAAATAATTTTTCGTACCTTTGCACCCAAATAAAGATAAAATCAGATAAAAAGATATTTAGAAATAAGGAATGATTACAGTAACAAATCTTGCAATTCAATTCGGTAAGCGAGTGCTTTACAAAGATGTAAACCTCAAGTTCACACATGGTAATATTTACGGCGTAATCGGTGCCAACGGTGCCGGTAAGTCAACTCTCCTCCGCGCCATCAGCGGCGACCTGGAGCCAAACAAGGGAACTGTGGAGATGGGTCCAGGCGAGCGCCTTTCCGTTTTGGAGCAGGACCACTTCAAGTATGACGAGTTCCGCGTGATGGACACCGTTCTCATGGGTCATCAGCCTTTGTGGGAAAACATGAAGGAGCGCGAGCGCCTCTACTCTAAGCCAGAGATGACAGAAGAGGATGGTAACCTCGCTGCTGAGCTGGAGCTTAAGTTTGCCGAGATGAATGGTTGGGAGGCTGAGAGCAATGCTGCCCAGTTGCTTCAGAACCTTGGCGTAAAGGAAGATCGCCACGACAAGCTCGTAGGTGAGCTTTCCAACACAGAGAAGGTGCGCGTAATGTTGGCGAAGGCTCTCTTCGGTAACCCAGACAACCTCCTCCTCGATGAGCCTACCAACGACCTCGACCTCGACACAGTAGAGTGGCTGGAGGAATACCTCAGCAATATCGAGCAGACTGTTCTCGTGGTTTCTCACGACCGTCACTTCCTCGATGCTGTCAGCACTCAGACCGTGGATATTGACTTTGGCAAGGTAACTATGTTTGCCGGTAACTACTCTTTCTGGTACGAGAGTTCTCAGTTGGCTCTCCGTCAGGCTCAGAACCAGAAGATGAAGGCCGAGGAGAAGAAGAAGCAGCTGGAGGAGTTCATCCGCCGATTCTCTGCCAATGTGGCTAAGAGTAAGCAGACCACATCCCGCAAGAAGATGTTGGAGAAGCTGAATGTTGAGGAAATCCGCCCATCTAGCCGTAAGTACCCAGGCATCATCTTCCAGATGGACCGTGAACCAGGCAACCAGATTCTGGAGGTTGAGGGCTTGAAGGCTTGCGATGAGGACGGAACAGTACTCTTCGACAACGTAAACTTCAATATCGAGAAGGGTGAGAAGGTAGTATTCCTCTCTCACAACCCTAAGGCGATGACTGCCCTCTTCGAGATTATCAACGGCAACCGCAAGGCTGACGCAGGTGAATATAAGTGGGGTATTACCATCACAACAGCCTATCTCCCACTCGACAATACAGAGTTCTTCCAGAGCGACATGAACCTCGTAGATTGGTTGAGCCAGTATGGTCCAGGAAACGAGGTGGCCATGAAGGGTTACTTAGGTAGAATGCTCTTCAGCGGTGAGGAAGTGTTGAAGAAGGTGAACGTGCTCTCAGGAGGTGAGAAGATGAGATGTATGATTGCCCGCATGCAGTTGCAGAACGCCAACTGTCTGATTCTCGATACTCCAACCAACCACTTGGACTTGGAGAGTATCCAGGCATTCAACAACAACCTGGTAGCATTCAAGGGTAATGTACTCTTCGCCAGCCACGACCACGAGTTCATCAACACCGTGGCAAACCGTATCATTGAGCTCACTCCTTCTGGAACCATCGACAAGCTGATGTCTTATGATGAGTACATCTACGATGAGGCTATTAAGGAACAAAAGGCTAAAATGTACGGAATACAATAATAGAAAGACATATTAATTCATTTAGTTTTATACAAGTGCCAATTCGATGAGAATCGAGTTGGCACACTTTTTGTCAAAACAACCAATAAAAGAATAATCATGTTTAAAAAATTTAAGGCTATGTCAAAAGAAAAGAAAATTAATATAGAGGACGGTAACGCAAAGGAGCAGGTTCTCAATGAGAATGCAGAACAGAACGCTACCCAGAATAACGATAACGTAGAGAATAAGGCTGATGAGCAGAATGCGGAAAAGGCTGACACAAAGTCGGCAGATGCTGACAATCAGACAGAGAATACTGACAATGAGGCAGACAAGGCAGAAGTTGACCCTCTGAAGATGGCTCAGCAGGAAGTAGAAGAGCTCAAGAAGGCCTTGCTTTATAAGACTGCCGAGTTTGAGAACTACCGCAAGCGCACCATGAAGGAGAAGACAGAACTGATTCTCAATGGTGGCGAGAAAACCATCTCTGCCATCCTTCCTGTCCTCGACGACTTTGAGCGCGCACTTGCCGACAAGAGCGAAGATCCTAAGGCTATCAAGGAAGGTGTACAGATGATTTTCAACAAGTTCATCAAGACACTCGAAGGTCTCGGCGTGAAGAAGATTGAGACTGCAGACAAGGATTTCGATGTAGATTTCCACGAGGCAATCGCTATGGTACCAGGAATGGGCGATGACAAGAAGGGTAAGGTAATCGACTGCGTACAGACTGGTTACACCCTCAATGACAAGGTGATTCGTCACGCTAAAGTAGCAGTAGGTCAATAAAAATATAGAGAAAAATGGCAAAGAGAGACTATTACGAGGTGCTGGGTGTAGATAAGCAGGCATCAGAAGACGAAATTAAGAAGGCTTACCGCAAGATAGCCATCAAATATCATCCAGACCGCAACCCTGGCAACAAGGAGGCTGAGGAAAAATTCAAGGAAGCTGCCGAAGCATACGAGGTTCTTCACGACCCCCAGAAGCGCCAGCAGTACGATCAGTTTGGATTCAACGGTCCTCAGGGAGGATTTGGCGGTTTCGGCGGTGGCGCAGGCATGGACATGAACGACATCTTCTCGATGTTTGGCGACATCTTCGGCGGTCACGGTGGATTCGGTGGCGGTTTCGGCGGATTTGGCGGAAGTGCCCAGCCACAGCAGTACCAGGGTAGAGACTTGCGCGTACAGGCTAAGCTTACTTTGGAAGAGGCTTACGCAGGTTGCACCAAGAAGTTCAAGATTCGCAAGGACGTACCATGTTCTTCTTGCCATGGTACTGGATGCGAGAGTGGTTCTCAGCCAGAGACCTGCCCTACCTGTCACGGAACAGGTTACACCGTTCGCACTGTCCGCTCTATGTTCGGTACGATGCAGACCCAGGCTGCCTGCCCTACTTGCGGCGGCGAAGGTCACATTATCAAGAACAAGTGTAAAGCTTGCGGCGGCGACGGAATCGTAACTGGCGAGGAGGTTGTAGAGATCAACATCCCAGCTGGCGTTGATGACGGAATGGTTATAACCGTTCCAGGAAAGGGAGGCGCCGGCAAGCACAATGGCGTAAACGGCGATCTTCAGGTGATTGTACGTGTAGAAAAGAGTGAGAACTTTGAGCGTAAGGACCAGGATCTCTACTACAATCTCGTACTCGACTTCTCTACAGCCGTTCTCGGTGGTGAGGTAGAAATCCCTACATTGGAGGGAAAGACCACCATCAAGATTGAACCGGGCACCCAGCCGGGCAAACAGGTTCGCCTTCGTGGCAAGGGAATGCCAGCCATCCAGGGATACGGTTACGGAAAAGGAGACATCATCGTGAACATCACTGTCTATATTCCTAAGACTCTGAACAAGGAGGAGAAGGAACTGGTGAAGAAGTTCAAGGAGTGCGAGAACTTCCAGGCCGACAAGGCTACCAAGAAGTCTCTCTTCGACAGCATCAAGAATCTCTTCAATAAATAACTCTCTCCCATCATGAGGAGAAAGTGATTTCTAGAGAACAATATCTTTCTAGACAAACAAAAGATTACTGGCAATCTCAATCATTGGCTGACGCCGGTGTTGGGATTGCCTCTTTTTGTTTATACACATTATTATATATATAGGAAATGAATTATCAAGAAACAACAGAATATCTCTTCAATAGTACTCCTGTCTTTGAGAAAATCGGAGCGAAGGCTTACAAGCCAGGCTTGCAGACCACATTCGCCCTGGATGATCACTTTGGTCACCCTCATCAGAAATACAAGACCATCCACATAGCCGGAACCAACGGCAAAGGATCCAGCTCCCATACCCTTGCAGCCATTCTTCAGAGCCAGGGTTACAAGGTAGGACTCTACACCTCTCCCCATCTGGTAGATTTCAGAGAACGTATCCGAGTGAACGGAGAATGCGTTCCGGAGCAGTATGTCATTGACTTCGTTGAAGAGAACCGTGCCTTCTTCGAACCACTTCATCCATCCTTCTTCGAACTCACCACTGCCATGGCACTGAAATACTTCGCAGAGCAGGAGGTGGATTATGCGGTCATCGAAGTGGGACTGGGCGGAAGACTCGACTGCACCAACATCATCACCCCAATCCTTTCCATCATCACCAACATCAGCTTCGACCACACCCAGTTCCTGGGCAACACCCTTGCCGAGATTGCCGGTGAAAAGGCGGGAATCATCAAGCCGGGCGTTCCTGTAGTCATTGGAGAATACCTCCCGGAGACCCGAACCGTATTCGAGAAGAAGGCGAAGTCTGAGAATGCTCCTATTCTCTTCGCCCAGGACTTCGACGCAGATCATCTGGAAAGCAGCGAAACCTGTGATGTAGATATGGAGCTCAAGGGGTCCTATCAGGAGCGCAACAAGAAGACAATCCTGACTGCACTTCATATACTGCGCCAGAAACTCGCCATCAGTGATGAAGCCATCCGTGAAGGATTCGCCCACGTATGCGAACTGACTGGTCTGCGCGGAAGATGGGAAAAGCTCAATGACGCTCCCCTCACCATCTGCGATACGGGCCATAATCTCGCCGGCTGGAACTACCTTGCACCGCAGATCAACTCCGTAAAAGCCGAGACCAAACATATCGTTTTCGGCATGGTGGATGACAAAGATGTGGTGCACGTATTACAACTATTGAAGGAAAAGCTGGAAAATCGGGTAAAGTACTACTGGACGCAGCCTTCTACCAAAAGAGCCATCCCTGTAGAGAAATTGAGCGAACTTGCATTAAAGTTTGGCTTACACGGAGAGACATATCATTCTGTAAAAGAAGCATATAACGCTGCTCTAAAAAATGCAGAAAAAGACGATTTTGTCTTCGTTGGCGGTTCAAGTTATGTTGTGGCAGATTTGCTCTCCTAGAAATTTTTAGTTTTTTTAAATCAAATAATTGCTAAATAATTTGTCACATTCATTTTTTTTTAGTTACTTTGCAGTAGATTACTTTAGAACTCTAAAGTAGAGCAACTAAAAAAATGACATATTATGAATACAGAACCAGTTAACAAGTGTGGTTTGAAAAGAGAAGATTTTCAGACCACAGTACAGGGAAAGAAGACTGATCTCTTCGTGTTGAGAAACAATCAGGGCAACGAGGTTGCTGTGACGAACTACGGTGGTGCTGTTGTAGCCATCATGATGCCAGACAAGGACGGCAACTATGCCAACCTCGTTCAGGGTCACGACAACATTCAGGACGTCATCAACTCACCTGAGCCTTTCTTGAGCGTCCTCATCGGTCGATACGGTAACCGTATTAAAGAGGGTAAGTTCACTCTTCATGGCAAGGAGTACCAGTTAGCATGCAACGATGGCAAGAACCACTTGCATGGAGGTCCTACAGGATTCCACGCACATGTTTGGGATGCTACCCGCATGAGCGACAACGCAGTCGTCCTGAAGTACACCAGCCCATACGGCGAGGAAGGTTTCTCAGGAGAATTGACCGTCTGGGTGGCTTATACCTTGACAGACGACAACGAGTTCGTCATCAAGTATCAGGCAACCACCAACAAGATGACCATCTGCAATCTCACTCACCATGCATTCTTCTCAATCCAGGGTATTGCTAACCCTACCCCAACAGTTGACAACATCATCTGTCAGGTTAACGCAGACTACTATCTCCCTATAGATGAGACATCTATCCCTACAGGTGAGATCTTCAAGGTAGAGGGTACTCCATTCGATTTCCGCACTCCAAAGCCAATCGGACAGGACATCAATGCAGATGATGAACAGATTAAGAATGGTTCTGGTTACGACCATAACTATGTATTGAACAAGAAGGAAGAGGGCGAGTTGAGCTTTGCTGCTCGCATCAAGGATCCTGTAAGCTGCCGCACCATGGAGGTTTACACCACAGAGCCAGGTCTGCAGATGTACACAGGTAACTTCCTGGCAGGCATCAAGGGTCAGCATGGTGCAACCTTCCCACGCCGCAGCGCAGTATGCTTCGAGGCACAGAAGTTCCCAGACACACCTAACCACCCTTACTTCCCAAGCTGCAGATTGTGTCCAGGTGAGACCTACACCCAGAAGACTATCTACAAGTTTGGTGTAGAGAAATAAGATAAATCACTAATAATCAGATAGGAGTTGCTGCCACTGAAAGAGAACTTCGAGGCAGCCACTCCTTTTTGCGGTAAAATTCTGACTAGAATAAACATTAAATAATAACAATATCAACTATCAAGTTTAAACAATGGAACAAAACAATGGAAACAACAACGGTCGTGTCATTGCAATCATCACGATGTGTTTTATCTTTGCAATGATCTCGTTCGTAACTAACATGGGAGCACCTTTTGGCAACATCTGGGGCTTCAAGTACTCTTGGGCAGCCATGATGGGTAACTTCATGAACTTCGCCGCTTACCTCTTTATGGGTATTCCAGCAGGTAAGATGATCGAAAACAAGGGTTACAAGAAAACAGCTCTCATCGCACTTGCAGTCGGTACAATCGGTTTGATGATCCAGTACTTATCAAGCATCTTCGGTGACGACATCCCAGTATTCACACTCAGCTCTGGCGCAGTTTGCCTCAACCTCATCATTTATCTGTTGGGTGCATTCATCTGCGGTTTCTGCGTATGTATGCTTAACACGGTGGTAAACCCAATGTTGAACTTGCTCGGTGGCGGTGGTAACCGTGGTAACCAGCTCATTCAGATTGGTGGTACATTGAACTCATTGAGTGGTACTCTTACCCCATTGCTGGCAGGTGTGCTCGTAGGTACTGTTACAGCCAACACCAGTATGAGCGACGTTGCTCCTCTCCTCTTCATCGGTATGGCAGTATTCATCGCAGCCTTCTTTATCATCTGGTTCGTAGCTATTCCTGAGCCAAACATCAAGAAGGAAAACGTGCAGTACGACCACAGTCCTTGGTCTTTCCGTCACTGCGTACTCGGTGTCATCGGTATCTTCTTCTATGTAGGTGTTGAGATTGGTATTCCAGCTCAGCTTATCTTCTACATCAGTAGCATGGACTTCACAGGTGCAGCTTCTGTAGGTGGTGCTTTCGCAGCAGTTTACTGGTTGCTTATGATGTGCGGCCGATTCCTCAGCTCATTCATCAGCGGTGCCGTTTCTACCAAGACACAGATGACAGTAGTATCAACAGTAGCTATCCTCCTGTTGCTCACAGCCATCTTCTTGCCAGAGGCAAACACATTGAACTTCTCTTTGGCAGGTGATTCAGAGATTGCAAGCCTTCTCAAGCTCGACGACCACGGTACTGGCGTTGTAGCATTTACCATCCCTACCAAGTGTGTGCTCATCGCCATCTGCGGTTTGTGTACTTCTATCATGTGGGGTGGAATCTTCAACCTTGCCGTTGAGGGTCTTGGCAAATACACAGCTCAGGCATCAGGTATCTTCATGATGATGGTAGTTGGTGGTGGTGTAATGCCTCTCATCCAGGATGCAGTTGCTAAGGCTGCTGGCCCTATCGCATCTTACTGGGTTATCATCGCCATGATCGCATACATTCTTTTCTATGCGCTCGCAGGTTGCAAGAATGTCAACAAGGACATCCCTGTAGAGTAAATTCCGGAAAATCCTATTCCCGGATGAAGCAAAACTTGATTTATCCGGGAATAACTAATTTATAATCAAATCTTTAATAATAACTTTTTAAACAACAACTATTATGGATATCGAAAAAGTAAGAAGCCGTTTCATCAAGCACTTTGATGGCAAAACAGGTAACATCTATATGTCACCAGGTCGTATTAACCTGATTGGCGAGCACACAGATTATAATGGTGGATTCGTATTCCCAGGTGCAGTAGATAAGGGTATTATGGCTGAGATCCGTCCTAACGGAACAGAGACAGTGATGCTCTACTCTATCGACTTGAAGGACCGTGTAGAGTTCAAGGTAAACGACCCTGAGGGTCCTCGCGCATCTTGGGCACGCTACATCTACGGTATCTGCCAGGAGATGAAGGCGCTGGGTGTTGATGTAAAGGGCTTCAATGCTGCATTCTATGGCGACGTGCCTCTCGGTGCAGGTATGTCTTCTTCTGCTGCTCTTGAGAGCTGCTTCGCTTTCGCTTTGAACGATCTCTTCGGTGACAACAAGGTTTCTAAGTGGGATCTCGTTCTCGCTGGTCAGGCTACTGAGCACAAGTACGTAGGTGTAAACTGCGGTATTATGGACCAGTTTGCTTCTGTATTCGGCAAGGAGGGTAAGTTGATGCGTCTCGACTGCAACAGCCGTGAGTTTGAGTACTTCCCATTCGAGCCTAAGGGTTACAAGCTCTGCCTGGTTAACTCTAAGGTTAAGCACGAGTTGGCTGGTTCTCCATACAACGACCGCCGCAACTCTTGCGAGAACGTGGTTAAGCACATCGCTGCCAAGCACCCAGAGGCTAAGTTCGAGACTCTCCGCGATTGCACATGGGAGCAGTTGGAAGAGGTTCGCGCTGAGGTAGGCGAAGAGGATTACAGCCGCGCTCACTTCGTATTGGGCGAGAAGGACCGCGTATTGGCAGTCTGCGATGCTCTTGAGAAGGGTGACTACGAGACTGTAGGTCAGAAGATGTATGAGACTCACCACGGTTTGAGCAAGGAATACGAGGTAAGCTGCGAGGAGCTCGACTTCTTGAACGATGTTGCCAAGGAGAATGGTGTTACTGGTAGCCGTATTATGGGTGGTGGCTTCGGTGGCTGCACCATCAACTTGGTTAAGGACGACATCTACGACAAGTTCGTTGAGGATGTTACAGCTAAGTTCACAGCTAAGTATGGTCACGCACCTGAGGTTTATCCAGTAGTTATCTCTGAGGGTTCTCACAAGGTTTGCTAATAGATACACATTATTATAATATAAAGGAACTGCAGCTGGCAAACACCAACTGCAGTTTTTTTGTTATAAGATATTGTCACGCCCTGAAAGCTTTTGCCCTTTACCAATAACGACACTACTCCATCACAAAACACAGAAAAAGACAAAAAACACGGGAAAAACAGCAGAAAAGAGGGGGCTTTGATGCAAATAGTGTTAAAAACACACTATAGAAGAAAAAAAGTTAGGGAAAAGTATTGTGGTTTCAAAATAAAATTGTAATTTTACACCGAAAATTAGTAAACAACATTAAAAGCAACCTAGAAATGAACTACGTAAAGAACCTTTTTATGGGAGTTGGTTTCGCAGCAGTCGCTACCCTCTCAGCATGTTCTTCAAGCAGCAATGCTAGTTTAACACAGTCAGGCTTGAATCCAGCAGACTTCGATTCTACTGTTTTGGGCAAGAAGACTGAGTTAGTTACCCTCAAGAATGCCAACGGCATGGAGGTTTGCCTCACCAACTATGGTGGTCGTGTAGTTTCCATCTCTGTCCCTGACAAGGATGGCAAGCCTACAGATGTAGTGCTCGGCTACGACAACATCCACCAGTATGCAGACACCCTCAACACTCCTTCTGATTACGGATCATCAGTAGGCCGTTACGCCAACCGTATCAAGGACTCCAAGTTGACTCTTGCAGGCAAAACATATAATCTGAAGCCAAACGACAATGGCAACTGTCTTCACGGTGGTGGTGCTACCGGTTGGTTGAACCAGGTTTACGACATTACAGAGAAGAATGATTCTTCTGTAACCTTCACTATCCAGGCAAAGGATGGCGAGAATGGCTTCCCTGGCAATGTTACTGCAACAGCAAAATATACGGTAAAGAGCAACAATACACTTGACATCGAGTTTGGTGCTACAACCGATAAGGAGACCGTGGTTAACATGACCAACCACAGTTACTTCAACTTGAATGGCGATCCATCCAAGGAAGGTTTCGACCAGGTAATGTACATCAATGCTGATAAGTTCACACCTGCAGATTCACTCTATATTCCAACAGGTGAAATCAAGGACGTAGAAGGAACTCCAATGGACTTCCGCACTCCTACCGAGATTGGCAAGAAGGTAGATTACAGCTTCGACCAGATCAAGAACGCTACAGGTTACGACCACAACTGGTGTCTGAACACCTATAAGGATGGCAAGGGCGATGACAAGACCGTCTGCGCAAGCCTCTACTCTCCAAAGAGCGGAATCCTCCTTGAAGTCTTCACCAATGAGCCAGGAATCCAGGTTTATACAGGTAACTTCCAGGGCACAGGTATTGCCTGCAAGCATGGAATCAAGTATCCTAAGCACGTGAGCGTCTGCTTCGAGAGCCAGAAGTATCCTGATTCACCAACCAAGATTGCCCAGGGCGTAAAGGGATGGACAGATGCAACCTTGAAGCCAGGAGAGAAGTACTACTCTCACCTCGCTTACAAGTTCAGCGTTAAGAAGTAAGGAATGGCTATGCGGCGGATTACAAATCCGCCGAAACCCAAATAAGGAAGGCAAAGCGGCGGATTGAAATCCGCCGAACTCCATAGGATTAAGCATCCAATAAAAGAAAGAATAAACAATAATAAATAATCAAACAATCTTATAGTAATTATGAATTGGAATTCAACAGAATTCGTATGGCTTGATTGGACAGTACTCGCCATTGGTGTAATCGGCGTAATCTGGGCTGTCTGGCATGCAATTGTGAAAGACAGAAAGGCTCAGAAGGGCGAAGACTCTTCTGCTTACCTCTTCGGTAAGGGCGAGCCATGGTATGTAATCGGTATGGCTATCTTCGCAGCCAACATCGGTTCAGAGCACCTCGTGGGTCTTGCTGGTACTGGCGCTAAGAGCGGTGTAGGTATGGCTCACTGGGAGATGCAGGGTTGGATGATCCTCATCCTCGGTTGGTTGTTCGTACCTTTCTATCAGTTGCTCATCAACAAGATGGGTAAGATCATCACCATGCCAGACTTCCTGAAGTTCCGCTATACTCAGCGTACAGGTTCATGGCTCTCTATCATCACACTCGTTGCTTACATTCTCACCAAGGTGAGCGTTACTGCACTTACAGGTGGTATTTTCTTCGAGTATCTCTGGGGCTTGAACTTTTGGGCAGGTGCTATCGGTTTGATCATCCTCACCACCATCTTCACCGTATTCGGCGGAATGAAGGGTGTGATGACATTGTCAACCATCCAGACTCCTATTCTCGTCATCGGTTCATTCCTCGTGCTCTTCCTCGGTCTCTCTACCCTCGGCGGTGGAAGCATCTCTACAGGTTGGGCAGACATGATGGACTACTGCGGCAAGTTGAACAACGGCTACGGAACAACCCACATGTTCCACTGGGAGGCAGGTGACTCAATGTATCAGGACTATCCAGGTTTTGTAGTATTCATCGGTGCAACCATCATTGGTTTCTGGTACTGGTGTACTGACCAGCATATCGTTCAGCGTGTACTCGGTCAGGTTCCTGGCGAAAGCAACGTAGAAGTTATGAAGCGTGCCCGCCGCGGTACTATCGCAGCTGGTTTCTTCAAGGTTCTCCCTTGCTTCATGTTCCTCATTCCAGGTATGATTGCAGCAGCCTTGGCTCAGAAGGGCGCAATCCAGATGAACGAGACTGATGCAGCCTTCGCCATCATGGTAAAGACCGTGCTTCCTGCAGGTATCAAGGGAATCGTAACCATCGGTTTCATCTGCGCACTCGTTGCTTCATTGGCAGCATTCTTCAACAGCTGTGCTACCCTCTTCACCGAGGACTTCTACAAGCCATTGAAGAAGGGAATGTCTGAGGCTCACTACGTACTCGTTGGTCGTATCGCTACCGTAGTAGTTGTAATTCTCGGTTTTGCCTGGTTGCCAATCATGATGAAGATGGACACCCTTTACAACTACCTCCAGGGAATCCAGTCACTCCTGGCTCCAGCCATGGTAGCAGTATTTGCGATGGGTATTTTCTTCAAGAAGATTACTCCAAAGGCAGGCGAATACACCATGATTACCGGTTTCCTCATCGGTATGCTCCGCCTCGTTACCAACGTCATTACCGATACTGGTAAGGCAACAATGGATGGTGCATTCTGGGATTACACCGCATGGTTCTGGCAGACCAACTGGCTCGTATTCGAGTGCTGGCTGCTCATCTTCCTTATCATCTTCATGGTAGTAGTGAGCTGCTTCACTCCAGCCCCAAGCAAGGAGCAGGTAGAGGCAATCACCTTCACATCCGACTTCAAGAAGTCTATCCGTGAGAGCTGGGGTGCGTTCGATATCATTGGTACAATCGTAGTAATCGGCCTCTGCGCTGCATTCTACGCTTACTTCTGGTAAAATATAGAAAAAGTTAGGAGTTAGAAGCTGAAAGGATGGAATTTTCCTTTAGTGTGTATAGTTAGCAGGTTCCTTTCTTCTCCTTCTGACTCCCAACTTCCCTAAAGAAACTCTTTGGCGACAAGGCTCCCTTTTAGAAACTCTGTCAGAAGCGCAGCCATAAGCTGAAGTAAACAAAACTATCAATCAAATTCATTGAATCTTGACATCAAAAATCAACACGACCATGACGCAGTTTTATAACGAATACCCCAAGGTTCTGGTTTCCGTGGATTGCATTATCTTCGGATTTAACGGCAACAACCTTCAAGTCCTGATAGGCAAACGAAAGATGGACCCGGGACGCGGCGAATGGTCACTCTATGGTGGTTTCGTTGGAGCTAACGAAAATCTAGAGGACGCTGCAAACAGAGTCATCCTGGATCTTACTGGAATGAAGAACCTCTATATAAGACAAGTGGGTGCATTCGGCAGAATCGACCGAGACCCAGGTGAGCGAGTAATCTCCATCGCCTATTGCGCCCTCATCAATGTGGTAGATTACGATGATAGTCTCCGCATCGAACACGGTCTGGAATGGGTAAGCCTGAATGAGCTTCCAGAACTCTATTCCGACCACCGCACCATGATTCACGACGCCATCTGTCAGATCCGCCGTCGCATCAATCATGAACCACTGAGCTTCAAGCTCCTCCCCGACCTCTTTACGCTGACTCAGCTTCAGCACGTGTTCGAGGCTGTGATGGGAGAAGAGATTGACAAGCGCAACTTCCGCAAGCGCGTGAAGGATATTGACTTTATCGAGAAGACAGAACTCATCGACAAGGTTACTTCGAAACGAGGCGCCGCCCTCTACCGCTTCAACAAGAAAGCATACGAGGAAGACCCATCGTTCATCTTGAAATAGAAAATAAATAACTTTAACGAAATATATTATGTTAGAAGAATTAAAAGAAAAAGTGTTCAAGGCAAACCTTGACCTGGTGAAGCACAATCTCGTGCTCTTTACATGGGGAAATGTAAGCGGAATCGACCGTGAGAAGGGTCTGGTAGTCATCAAGCCATCAGGTGTTGACTACGACACCATGAAGGCGAGTGATATGGTAGTAGTTGACCTGGAGACCGGCAAGGTTGTTGAAGGCGACCTGAATCCATCTTCAGATACTCCTACCCACCTGGTTCTCTACCGTGCATTCCCAGAATTGGGCGGCGTGGTTCACACCCACTCTACCTACGCTACAGCCTGGGCTCAGGCAGGATTGGACATCCCTAACATCGGTACTACCCACGCAGACTATTTCCACGACTGCATTCCTTGCACCGATGCAATGACAGAGGATATGATGGCCGAGTATGAGCACAATACAGGTGTAGTCATTGTTGACAGATTCAAGAAGGACAATATCAACCCGGTTCACACTCCAGGCGTACTGGTGAAGAACCACGGTCCTTTCACATGGGGTAAGGATGCTGACCAGGCTGTCTATCACGCAGTGGTAGCCGAGCAGGTGGCAAAGATGGCGTTCATCTCTTTCAGCGTGAATCCAAACACCACCATGAACCCATTGCTCGTAGAGAAGCACTTCAACCGCAAGCACGGTCCTAACGCTTACTACGGACAGAAGAAGCACTAATCTCCGAATGAGATTGATGCTGACAGAAGAATAAAAAAGATTTTCAATAACACAATATTTAAAAACAACAAACAATCATGATTAAAGCATTTGAGAATTTAGAAGTATGGTTTGTAACTGGTGCACAGCTTCTTTACGGAGGCGAGACAGTTAAGATAGTAGATGGTCACTCAAAGGACATGGTAGATGGTCTGAACAACAGTGGCATCATTCCAATCAAGGTAGTTTACAAGGGCACAGCTAACTCTTCTGCAGAGGTAGAGGCTGTAATGAAGGCTGCCAACAACGACGCTAAGTGCGTAGGTATCATCACATGGATGCACACCTTCTCACCAGCTAAGATGTGGATCAAGGGCTTGCAGGCTCTCGAGAAGCCTCTCCTCCACTTCCACACTCAGTATAACGCAGAACTCCCTTGGGATTCTATCGACATGGACTTCATGAACCTCAACCAGTCTGCTCACGGTGACATCGAGTTCGGCCACATCTGCACCCGCATGCGCATCCCTAGAAAGGTAGTTGTAGGCTACTGGAAGAGCGAAGAGGCTCAGAAGCAGATTGCTACATGGGCTCGCGTAGCTGCAGGTGTTGCTGATGCTCACAACGTACGCTGCTTGATGTTCGGTATGAACATGAACAATGTAGCCGTTACTGATGGCGACCGCGTAGAGTTCGAGCAGCGCATGGGTTACCACGTAGATTACTACCCAGTATCTTCACTTATGGAGTACTTCAAGAAGGTAACAGATGCTGAGGCTGATGCTCTCGTTGAGGAGTACAAGAAGGAATATACTATCAAGATTGATGAGTCTGGCGAGGAAGTTTACTGGGAGAAGGTGAAGAACGCTGCTAAGGCTGAGATCGCTCTCCGCCGCGTATTGAAGGATGAGAACGCAGTAGCATTCACAACCAACTTCGATGACCTCGGCGATGCAGACATCGACGATCCTAACTTCTGCGGTTTCGACCAGATTCCTGGTTTGGCTTCACAGCGCCTGATGGCAGAGGGTTATGGTTTCGGTGCAGAGGGTGACTGGAAGACAGCTTGCCTCTACCGCACACTCTGGGTAATGAACCAGGGCTTGGAGAAGGGGTGCTCATTCCTCGAGGACTACACTCTCAACTTCGCTGCCGACCGCACATCTAGCCTCCAGAGCCACATGCTCGAGGTTTGCCCATTGATCGCAACAGACAAGCCAAAGCTTGAGGTTCACTTCCTCGGTATCGGTATCCGCAAGCAGCAGACAGCTCGCCTCGTATTCACATCTAAGACAGGTAAGGGTGTAAAGGCAACTGTAGTTGACCTCGGCAACCGTTTCCGTCTCATCGCAAGTGAGGTAGAGTGCATCGAGCCAAAGGCAATGCCAAAGCTCCCTGTAGCTTCTGCTCTCTGGGTTCCACAGCCAACCTTCGAGATTGGTGCAGGTGCTTGGATCCTCGCTGGTGGTACTCACCACAGTGCATTCTCTTACGACATCACTGCTGAGTACTGGGAGGACTTCTGCGAGATCCTGGGTATTGAGTTCGTCAACATCGACAAGAACACAACTATCAGCAGCTTCAAGCAGCAGCTCCGCAACAACGAGATTTATTATATGCTCAACAAGGCATTGAGATAATTTTTAATGTATTATAAGAAATGAGCGCAAAAACTATTATAGAATCAGGTAAGGCCATTCTCGGTATCGAGTTTGGCTCTACCCGAATCAAGGCTGTCTTGATTGACACCGACAACAACCCTATCGCACAGGGTAGCTTTGAGTGGGAAAACCAGTTGGTTGATGGCTTGTGGACTTACAGCATCGACACCATCTGGAAAGGTTTGCAGGATTGCTACGCTGACCTCCGCAAGAACGTGAAGGCTGAGTACGATTGCGAAATCAAGCAGTTGGCTGCCATCGGTATTTCTGCTATGATGCACGGCTACATGGCTTTCGGCAAGGATGAGAACATCCTCGTTCCTTTCCGCACCTGGCGTAACACCAACACAGCCCAGGCAGCAGCCGAGCTTTCAGAGCTCTTCCACTTCAACATCCCATTGCGTTGGAGCATCTCTCACGTTTACCAGGCTATCCTCAACGGCGAGGAACACATCAATAAGATTGACTTCCTCACCACGCTCGCCGGTTACATCCACTGGCAGCTCACTGGCAAGAAGGTTCTGGGCGTAGGCGACGCATCAGGTATGCTCCCTATCGATTCCAACACCAACAACTACGATGCTGAGATGGTGGCTAAGTTCGACAAGCTCATCGAGCCTAAGAACCTGGGCTGGAAGATTCTCGACATCCTCCCAGAGGTTTTGAACGCAGGTGAAGATGCAGGTGTTCTTACCGAGGAAGGAGCGAAGAAGCTCGACCCATCTGGCACACTCCAGGCTGGTACTCCTCTCTGTCCTCCAGAGGGTGATGCTGGTACGGGCATGGTGGCTACCAACGCTGTTCGCCAGCGCACTGGTAACGTAAGTGCAGGTACTTCATCTTTCTCTATGATTGTGTTGGAGAAAGCCTTGAGCAAACCTTACGAAGTCATTGATATGGTGACAACTCCAGACGGCAGTCCTGTTGCTATGGTTCACTGCAACAACTGTACTTCCGACCTCAACGCATGGGTAGGACTGTTCAAGCAGTACCAGGAGTTGCTCGGCGTTCCTGTAGATATGAACGAGGTATTCGGCAAACTCTACAACCACGCTCTCGAAGGCGATGCAGACTGCGGCGGACTGATTGCTTACAACTACATCTCCGGTGAGCCTGTAACAGGTCTTGCTGAGGGTCGTCCAATGTTCGTACGTTCTGCCAACGACCACTTCAACCTCGCCAACTTCATGCGCGCCAACCTCTACGCTTCAGTAGCCGTATTGAAGATTGGTAACGATGTATTGTTCAAGGACGAGAAGGTACAGGTGGACCGCATCACCGGTCATGGCGGTTTGTTCAAGACCAAGGGTGTAGGTCAGCGCATTCTTGCAGCAGCCATCAATTCCCCTATCTCTGTCATGGAGACTGCAGGCGAAGGTGGTGCTTGGGGTATTGCCCTGCTCGCAGGCTATCTCGTAAACAATGCAGAGAAGTTGAGCCTGGCTGATTATCTCGACCAGAAGGTATTTGCCGGCAATACAGGTGTAGAAATCGCACCTACAGCAGAAGACGTAGCTGGATTCGACAAGTACATCGAAACCTACAAGGCTGGTCTTGCCATCGAAAAGGCAGCTGTAGAGAACAAGAACTAACTTTTAAGTGGACTCAGCAACAAAATAGCAATACGTTTGTGGGGGGAATTAGCCTCCACAAACGTATTATTCTAAAAGTCAATAAAAATTTAAACTTATAAGAATGATGAATAAACTCTTTGCAACCACACTCTTATCTACAGCGGTTGCATTCTCAGTTCAGGCTCAGGATGTAACAGGAACTATCCATGCGAACCAGGGAACTCAGAAAATCAACCGTGAAATCTACGGACAGTTTGCTGAGCATCTCGGTAGCTGTATCTATGGTGGACTGTGGGTAGGTCCGGAGTCAAACATTCCTAACACCCAGGGCTACCGCAACGACGTGCTCCAAGCTCTCAAGGACTTGAAAGTGCCTGTTTTAAGATGGCCTGGAGGATGCTTCGCCGACGAATACCACTGGATGGACGGAATCGGTCCGCGTGAGAATCGTCCTAAGATGCAGAACAACAACTGGGGAGGAACCATCGAGGACAACTCCTTCGGAACCCACGAGTTCCTGAATCTCTGCGAGATGCTGGGCTGCGAGCCTTACATCAGCGGTAACGTAGGTTCGGGAACGGTAGAGGAACTGGCTAAATGGGTAGAATACATGACCAGCGACGGCGACACTCCGATGGCAAAGCTCCGCCGAAAGAACGGACGCGACAAGGCATGGAAGGTAAAGTACCTCGGAGTGGGCAACGAGAGCTGGGGATGCGGTGGAAACATGCGCCCAGAGTACTACTCTGACCTCTTCCGCCGTTACTCCGTATATTGCCGCAACTATGATGGCAACGAGCTCTACAAGATTGCATCAGGAGCCAGCGACTACGATTACAACTGGACCAAGGTGCTGATGGACCGTGTAGGTCACCGTGCCAACGGAATCTCCCTACATTATTATACAGTAACCGGATGGGACGGCAGCAAGGGTTCGGCTACCAAGTTCAGCAACGACGACTACTACTGGACCATGGGCAAATGCCTCGGCATTGAAGACGTGATCAAGAAGCACGAAGCCATCATGGACAAGGCTGACCCTAAGAAGCAGATCGGTCTGCTCGTAGATGAATGGGGAACCTGGTGGGATGAGGAACCAGGAACCATCAAGGGTCACCTCTATCAGCAGAACTGCATGCGCGATGCTTTCGTGGCAGCCCTCACACTCAATGTGTTCCACCGTCACGCCGACCGCATCAAGATGGCAAACATCGCCCAGGTGGTAAACGTGCTCCAGTCTATGATCCTCACCGACACCAAGGGCACCGGTCACATGGTTCTCACTCCAACCTACCACGTGTTCAAGATGTACAAGGACTTCCAGGATGCAACCTATCTCCCTATGGACGTGAAGTGCGATTCTATGGATGTTCGTGGCGATGATCACGCCAAGGACGGCAGAAAGATTCCAGTGGTTTCTACATCAGCAGCCAAGAAGGCAGACGGCACCGTAGTGGTTTCACTCGCCAACGTAAGCCTCGACAAGGCTCAGGAGGTAGTGTTCAGCCTCGATGGACTGAAGGCTCCAAAGACAGTGGCAGGTGAGATTCTTACCTGCAAGAAGGTGAGCGATTTCAACGATTTCGAGCACCCGGATGTAGTGAAGCCAGCAACATTCAAGGATGCAAAATTGAAGAAAAACACCTTGAAAGTGAAAATTCCTGCAAAATCTATCATAGTTTTGAAAATAAAATAGTACTTTTGTAGGGTAAATTGCTTACATCATCAGTTTTCTTCTCCGCAAGAGGCTGATAAGCAATCAGTTTCAGCCCTCTTTCGGCCTAAACAGGGAGAGGGCGGAACGTTCAGCAGAAAAACAATAACAATAACATTAAATACAATTGTATGATGAACGACATTAAAGTAATGAATCATGCAGCAGATAATATCCGTATCTTGGCTGCTTCAATGGTAGAAAAGGCAAACTCAGGTCACCCAGGTGGTGCTATGGGTGGTTCTGACTTCATCAACGTGCTCTTCTCTGAGTATCTGGTTTATGATCCAGCTGATCCAACATGGACTGGCCGCGACCGCTTCTTCCTCGACCCAGGTCACATGAGCCCAATGCTCTATGCTGGTTTGGCTTTGCGTGGTTTCTTCTCAATGGAAGACCTCAAGCAGTTCCGCCAGTGGGGTTCTGTAACTCCAGGTCACCCAGAGCTCGACCTTGAGCGTGGTATTGAGAACTCATCTGGTCCTCTCGGTCAGGGTCACGCACTCGCAGCTGGTGCAGCTGTTGCTGAGAAGTTCCTCGAAGCTCGTCTGGGTTCAACCATGATGCAGCACAAGATCTACGCATACATTTCTGATGGTGCTGTAGAGGAAGAAATCTCTCAGGGTGTTGGTCGTATCGCCGGTAACCTCGGTTTGAACAACCTCATCATGTTCTACGATTCCAACGACATCCAGCTCTCTACAGAGTGTGGCGTTGTAATGAACGAGGATACAGAGATGAAGTACAAGTCTTGGGGCTGGAATGTCATCAAGATCAACGGTAACGACGTGGCTCAGATTCGTGAGGCTCTCGATGCTGCCCAGAAGGAGCAGGATCGCCCTACCCTCATCATCGGTAAGACTGTAATGGGTAAGGGTGCTCTCCGCGCAGACGGCACAAGCTACGAGGCTTGCATCAATACTCACGGTGCTCCTCTCGGTGGCGACGCTTACGTCAATACAATCAAGCACCTCGGTGGTGATCCTGAGAATGCATTCGTTATCTTCGACGATGTAAAGGAGATCTACGCTAAGCGTGCTGAGGAGTTGAAGAAGATTGTTGCTGAGCGCAAGGCTGCAGAGGCTGAGTGGCGCAAGGCTAACCCAGAGAAGGCTGCCCAGATGGATGAGTGGTTCAGCGGCAAGGCTCCTAAGGTAGATTGGAGTAAGGTTGAGCAGAAGGCTGGTTCAGCTACTCGTGCTGCTTCTGCTGCTTGTCTCGGTGTTTTGGCAGAGCAGGTTCCTAACATGATCTGTGCATCTGCTGACCTTTCTAACTCAGATAAGACAGATGGTTTCTTGAAGAAGACCAAGAGCATCGTTCGTGGTGATTTCTCAGGTGCTTTCTTCCAGGCAGGTGTTGCTGAGTTGACTATGGCTGATATGTGTATCGGTATGATGCTCCACGGTGGTGTGGTTGCAGCAATGGGTACATTCTTCGTATTCTCTGATTATATGAAGCCAGCTGTTCGTATCGCTGCCCTGATGCAGGTTCCTGTTAAGTTTATCTGGACTCACGATGCATTCCGCGTTGGTGAGGACGGACCTACACACGAGCCAGTTGAGCAGGAGGCACAGATCCGCTTGATGGAGAAGTTGAAGAACCACGCAGGCAAGGACAGCGTTCGCGTATTCCGTCCAGCTGATGCTGACGAGACTACAGTTTGCTGGAAGCTCGCTATGGAGAATGTTGAGACTCCTACAGCGCTCATCTTCTCTCGCCAGGGCATCGCTAAGTTGCCAGAGGGTACAGACTACGAGCAGGCTGCTAAGGGTGCTTACATCGTAGCAGGCAGCGACGAGAATCCAGACGTTATCCTCGTAGCAAGCGGTTCTGAGGTTTCTACATTGGAGGCTGGTTGCGAGGCTTTGCGTGCCGACGGCATCAAGGTTCGCGTGGTAAGTGCTCCATCAGAGGGCTTGTTCCGTGGTCAGAGCAAGGAGTATCAGGAGAGCGTATTGCCAAAGAACGCTAAGATCTTCGGTATGACTGCTGGTCTTCCTGTAACACTCCAGGGTCTCGTAGGTGCCAACGGTAAGGTTTGGGGTATGGAGAGCTTCGGTTTCTCTGCTCCTTACAAGGTGCTCGATGAGAAGCTCGGCTACACAGGCGAGAACGTTTACAAGCAGGTAAAGGCTTTCTTGGCTGAGGCTTAATTAGCATAAACTAAACAGGAGTTGGAAGCTGGAGTTGGAGATTTTGCCGGATGGCAGATTTCCATTTCCGGCATCCGACTCCTTTCACTCTTTTAATATTAACCTTGTGAAGGATAAGGATTTACCCCGGTTTCTTCACTTAAAAATTTAAAGTATTATGGAAGTAAAGACAGTTGGTATTGCTAGCGATCACGCTGGTTTCCCATTGAAGCAGTTCGTATTGGAATATTTGGAGAAGAAGGGTTATCCTGTAAAGGATTACGGTACATACAGCGATGCGAGTGTTGACTATCCTGACTTCGGCCATGCGCTCGGCGAAGGCATTGAGAGCGGCGAGGTTTATCCAGGTATCGGCATTTGCGGCAGTGGCGAGGGAATCGCCATGACTTTGAACAAGCATCAGGGTGTACGTGCCGGTTTGGCATGGTGCAAGGAGATTGCTCATCTCGTTCGTCAGCACAATGACGCCAATGTATTGGTACTTCCAGGACGTTTCATCGACAACAAGACCGCCGAGGCTATCCTCGACGAGTTCTTCGCTACTACCTTCGAGGGTGGCCGTCATGAGCGCCGCGTCAAGAAGATTCCTGTTCAGAAGTAAGGAAGGAGTTAAAAGAATTTTAAGGAGTTAAAGGAGTTAAGGAGTTAAGACGATTGTCATGTAGCTTAAAACTACGCCCAAAAGACAGTTGTCTTAACTCCTTTAACTCCTTAACTCCTTTTAACTCCCCATCTCTTCATATAATAATTTATAACCATCAAAACATAAAGATTATGAGCAAATACTTTGCAGAATCAGAACTCATCATCAATGAGGATGGAAGTTGCTTCCACCTTCATCTGCGTCCAGAGCAGGTGGCGGATAAAGTAATCCTCGTAGGCGACCCAGGCAGAGTAGCTCTCGTAGCATCCCACTTCGAGACCCAGGAGTGCGAGGTGGCAAGCCGCGAATTCCACGCCATCACCGGAACATATAAAGGCAAGAGAATCACCGTGCAGAGCACCGGTATAGGATGCGATAATATTGACATCGTGGTCAACGAGCTGGATGCGCTGAAAAACATCGACTTCACTACTCGCACCGAAAAACCGGAGCACACCACCCTCACCCTCGTGCGCATCGGAACCTGCGGCGGACTGCAGCTCAACTGTCCTGCCGGAACCTTCGTCGCTTCACAGAAGAGCATCGGTTTCGATGGACTCATCAACTTCTATGCCCGCCGCAACGAAATCTGCGACCTTGAGACAGAGGCTGAATTCAAGCGCCAGGTGAAGTGGAACGACCAGATTGGCAATCCATACTGCGTGAACAACGACCCGGAGCTGCTCAATCAGATTGCCGGAGAAGACATGGTTCGCGGAATCACCATCGCCTGCGGCGGATTCTACGGTCCTCAGGGCAGAGAGCTCCGTGCCCCACTTGCCGATTCGGAACTTAATCAGAAGATTGAAGCATTCGAGTATAAAGGCTTGCGCGTCAACAACTTTGAGATGGAGAGTTCAGCCCTGGCTGGTCTTTCTCTCCTCTTAGGCCATAAGGCACTCACCTGCTGTATGGTCATCGCCAATCGCCGTGCCCTCAGTGCCAACACAGGCTATAAGAGCACCATCGACAACTTGATAAAAGTAGTATTAGACAGAATTTAAAGTAAAAGAAAAATGAATCAAGAAGAATGTATCTGCGCCCTGGCAACCCCAGCTGGCGGTGCAATCGGAATCATCCGACTCAGCGGCTCCGACGCCATTACCCTCACCGACAAAATCTTCCAGTCTGCCAACGGCAAATCCCTGGAAGAAGCCAAGCCCTACACCCTGCATTATGGAGAAATCAAGGATAAGGATGGCAACACCATCGATGATGTACTGGTGAGCGTGTTCCGTGCACCCCACAGTTATACAGGCGAGAATTCCACCGAAATTTCCTGTCACGGCAGCCGGTACATTCTTCAGCAGGTACTCCATCGCTTTACGGAGGTAGGATGTCGCCAGGCAGAACCCGGCGAATACACCCGTCGTGCCTATCTCAACGGCAAGATGGACCTCTCTCAGGCAGAGGCAGTAGCCGATCTCATCGCCTCTACCAACAAGGCAACCCACAAGATGGCGCTTAGCCAACTGAAGGGTCACTTCAGTAACGAACTCTCCCTGCTGCGCGAAAAATTATTAAAGATGACTTCGCTCCTGGAGTTGGAGCTGGACTTCAGCGACCACGAGGAACTGGAGTTTGCCGACCGCAGCGATCTCCAGGCACTAGCCGAAGAAATCAATCATAAGATTACCACCCTCGCCCACTCCTTCGAGACCGGCAACGCCCTGAAGCAGGGAGTAGCCGTAGCCATTGTAGGCAAGACGAATGTGGGCAAGAGCACCCTGCTCAACCGTCTGCTCCACGAGGAAAAAGCCATCGTGAGCGACATTCACGGAACCACCCGAGACGTAATCGAAGACACCACCCTCATCGATGGAATCACCTTCCGCTTCATAGATACGGCAGGAATCCGCAAGACGGATGATGTGGTAGAGAACATCGGAATAGAGCGCACCTTCCAGAAGATGGAAGAGGCGAAGATTGTAATCTGGCTATTGGACGAGCAGCCATCGGTCTCAGAAATCGAGGAGATGAAGCAGAAGAACCAGGGCAAGAAGCTGCTGGTGGTATTCAATAAGATGGATAAGCTGGAGGGTGAAAAGCTTGAGTTCGATAAGTTCACTCATTCCTGCGGTTCAGATTCCGGCGAAACAGAATCCACTGAAGCAGAATCCCCACTCTTTATCAGTGCCCGCACGGGCGAGAACGTTTCATCCCTGGAGCAGGCATTGGTAAAAGCCGCTGATATTCCGGAGATTACCGAGAACGACGTCATCATTACGAGTGCCCGCCACTACGAGGCTCTTCTCCGTGCCCAGGATTCCCTCTCCCGAGTATTGGAGTCGATGGAAATGGGAATGAGCGGCGACATCATCGCCGAGGATTTGAAAATGGTATTGGAGGAGCTGGGCGAAATCACCGGCGGCCAGATCAGCAGCCAGGAAACGCTGAACAACATCTTCAAGCATTTCTGCATTGGAAAGTAATAGAAACGAAAATAGGGAACGCAGTGCGTTCCCTATTACTTTTTGTTTTACTCGCCAAACTCCTCGTATGATAATAGAGCGGAAATATTGCTTTCCACTTTTATAATGGCTTGTTTCAGCTGTTCTGTAATCACCGTATATTTTTAAATATTTATGTTTTCCTGCGCACCATGCACAGAATTCGCCCCCAAAAGTTACAAAATAATTGCGAGAAATCGGGCATAATTATATAGATTAACACAAAAAATATGAGAAATTCCTTCAAAAACACGAAAAAAAGGGGATTTTTATAGCTTTTTTCAAACGCTCAAAACATCAATAATTATATTCTACTCAATAGCCGCATATCTTGCATATTTTCAGAATTTTATAAAATATGTTTATATTATCTTTGTTATGAAATATTGCATTATCTGAGCGAAAAAGTGAAAGAGAGAAAAAATTGTTTTTCGCAAAATTATTAGTAGAATTTGGCTCTCGGAGCACTAAAATGTGTCTCCGATGGCATTTTTTACCCCGCAGAAGGGTAAAAATACTGGAGTAAAAGGCAGGTTGGAGGGGCGAAAATGGTTGTTTTCTGGAATTATATTGACGTATTTACAGGATAAGCAACACATAAACAAGATAAGAAAGAGAAGAAATCCACAACTAAAAGGAGTTCTCAAAAATACAAAGAGAAATATTCTTAGATGCAGGAACAATGTCTATCCACTTAATTACCAACACCTTAAACCTTAACAAAAGTTTTTCAAAAAATATAATCGAGAATCAATATCGGGTCATTTTGGGTCAAAGTCATTTCGGGTCATTTTGAAAATGCAATGTCATTTTCAGCCATAGTATAATATAAATATATATTTATATTATACTATGAGTGACTTTGCGCCCCGAAAATGAAAATGACCCGAAATGACTTTGACCCGAAATGACCCAGAAGACGTAAAAAGCTTCTGCCCACCTTCAGAACGAAAGGAAAATGCTGGTGGAAACGAAACGTGCAAATATCACCAATAGCTACATATCTGTATATCAGCCGCTTACACCATTCTTACCATCTTATTTCGATAAAAACTTGATTTCGCCTTCGAAATTTCGTATCTTTGCACCGGCAATCGAAGGAACAGCCTATTGTGCCGAAAACCGGTCATCTATGAAGACCGGGGCGGGGCTTAAATGATGGCAGGCGCCGGTCATCTATTAAGACCCAAAATCAGGCAGAAACGAGGGCTTTCCGGGTAGTTGTGATTCAGTGAACTCTTAAACACAGAACAGAGTATGATTAACTACAGCATCGTAATGCGCAGCGTGAACGCAAACCTCCTTGAGATCAACCAGGCAAAGTCACGTATCAACCAGGCAAAGAAGGACGGCAAGGAGCCGGAGAAGAAGGACACCGACCTGGTGAAGACCGAGAAGCAGAATGCGTTCGCCATCTCGCAGTACACCGATGTGATGACCAT